>JAIBAF010000001.1 GCA_019695335.1 bacterium | reverse complement strand
ACCCACCAGCTAGTTGTGCGCGATGCGATGGAAATAATTTTGCCCACTCCGTCGACGTGTCCTAAAACCAGATGCCCGCCGAGCCTGTCCGATAACTTCATCGCTCTTTCAAGATTGATCTGATCACCTTTTTTTAGTAAACCCAGAGTGGTTTTTTTGAGTGTTTCTTCTACGGCTTCAACTGTAAAATCAGTTCCACTCACTTTCGTTGCTGTCAAACAGCAGCCGTTGATGGCAATACTGTCGTCAACTTTGACATCGGAAGTAATAACCGGTGCGTGAATGGTCAAACGTAATCCATCGCCGATTTTCTCAATGGACGTTATCTCGCCTATTTCTTCAATAAGACCGGTAAACATGTTATTTGTCTTCAAATAAAATGGCTGTACCACTAGCGCTGACCATCAACATACTTTGGCCGATCGTTTCGTAATCCAGGTCGATTCCGATCACGGCGTTCGCTCCCATGGCCCTGGCTTGTTCTTCCATTTCTTTAACTGCAATCTCTTTGGCTTTACGCAATTCTTCTTCATATGCCGCCGAACGTCCTCCTACGATGTCACGAATGCCGGCGAAAAAATCTTTGAAAATATTTGCCCCGAGAATGGCTTCCCCACTTACCAGTCCGAAATATTTGACTATTCTTTTACCTTCAATTGTATTCGTCGTCAATACCAACATCTCAACCTCATTTCTTCATATATCTATCATAAATCGTTTGAAGTTTTTTGAGCGAAATAGAATCAAGATCATCGTCCTCTTTGACGCGTTGATACAAACGTTTAAATTCATCGTCATCATCGCGAGACATTTTATGCCCTGCATAGTACACCAAGTCTTCGCACATTCTTTTAATTTCGCTGTATGTCATTGTTAATCTCCGTGTTTTTTCACCAAGCTTTCGAGTGAAAAGCTGCCGCTGCCGCTGTATAGCGTTCCGACCGACAGGATCAGCATCTGCACGGCATGTTCCATAGCACGATAAGAATCATTACGATGGGCAACAGTGATCGCGACGATCATATTGAAAATCAGGAACAAGCTAGCCTGGCGTGTCAATAAGCCCAACAGAACCATGATTCCGCCAAAAAATTCAGCGCCGCCGGACAGATACGCGGCAACCGTCGGAAAAGGAATACCGATTTGTGCCATATAATTGGCGGCACTTTGAGGCGCACCGGCAGCAAATAGTTTAAGATAACCGCGATAAATAAAAACGATACCTACACCCAATCGGAAAAAGAAAATTGCCGCATGGCTATTCCGTGCAAAAAATTTAAACATACAAACCTTTCGTTACATATTTTTATAAACAGGACCCCCACCGCCTTCAGGAGTTACCCAAGTAATAACCTGATACGGGTCGGCAATATCGCATGTCTTGCAATGAACGCAATTTGAAAAATTGATCCGAAGTTGAGTAGCTTTTCCCGGTTCCGATTCAACCATCTCGTATACTTGAGCAGGACAAAAATGCTGGCATGGGTTGCCATATTCTTCTTTACAACGCGTATTACAAATATCAGCCAGATCCTTTGGTCCGATCACAAGGTGACACGGCTGATGTTCTTCATGTTTGGTACCGGAATAATAAACGTCTGTCAATTTCTGAAATGTCAGTTTTTCATCCGCCTTGACTTTATCAATTGGCGCAGCGGCTTCGGACTTTTTCTTCATGTGTTTGTAATCTACAGCGATCGGAGTACGATTCTTCGTGCCGCCACCGGTCAGATAAATCTGCATACCGGCTTTTATCATGCCGGTATAAAAACTACCTGTAAAATTTTGCCGCCAGTTACGTGAACCCCATAATTCTTTATATGCCCAGCTGGCTTTAAATTTTTCGTCAAATGCCTTCAATGTAGTTGATGAATAATCATTTTTTTGCAGCGCTTCAAATGCCGTTTCTGCAGCAAGCATTCCGGATTTGATAGCCAGATGAATGCCTTTTAGTCTCGAGATATTGATAAATCCTCCCGATTCACCGATCAGCATTACACCGTCAGCGTACAATTTCGGCATTGACCAATAACCGCCTTCTGAAACTGTTTTGGCTCCATAAGTCAGCATTTTTCCGCCTTCAAGCAGCCCACTGATGTAAGGGTGGGTTTTAAATAAAGTAAACGCTCCATGCGGATCAAACGTTGGATTGCTATAATCCAATGCCGAAACAAATCCTAGTGAACACATCGTATCGCTCATCATATAGAGCCAACTACCGCCATAGTGATCGGACGCAAGCGGCCAACCGGCCGTATGAACGACCATTCCTTTTTTCAGGCGACCGGCCGGGATTTCCCAAATCTCTTTCACGCCGGTTCCGTAAACTTGCGGATTTCTTCCTTCATCTAATTTAAGACGCGGAACAAGCTGTTTGGTCAAGCTGCCACGCGGACCTTCTCCTAAGATCGTAATTTTGGCATGAATATCGACGCCGGGTTCAAAATTCGATTTAGGATTTCCGTGTGCATCCAGTCCTTTATCGCCCGTGCGAATACCCAACACCTTATCGCCATCATATAAGACTTCTTTACCAGGAAATTCCGGAAAGATATTGATCATATCACCGAATTCGCCGTTAATCTGTTCGGCCAGCCATTCCGCTACTTTATTGAGCGAACAAATAAGATTACCGTGATTCTGCAATGTCGGAGGGAGAATTGGAAACTTGAATTTGCTTTTTTGAGTAAGAAAATATACCGACTCGCCAATTACCTCGCTTTCGATGGGAAATCCTTTTTCAATATAATCGGGAATCAATTCCTTGATCGCAATCGGATCCATGACGGCGCCGCTAAGCATGTGATCGCCAACATTGCGGCCTTTTTCCAGAATGCCAATACCGTTTTCGAGATTAATTTTTTGTCCCTGTTTGCCTTTGTCAATTGCTTCATTGTGTTGTTTGATGAGTCGTGCCAGATGATATGCGCCGGCCAGTCCGGAAGGCCCTGCTCCGACAAATAATACATCCATGTCCATTACATCGCGTTGAATATCGGCCATAGTAGAGTTCCTAGATGATTGTTGTGATGTTAAAAGCCGCCCGCAATATAAGCGTTTTACTCATTTTGGGCAACGGGAATTTCCCTCATCGCGCATCTTCGCCGAAGACCGTTGCAACATTTTGACAGCACAGCGGTCTATTCGTTCAAAGAGCTTTAATTTATTTTTTTTGGAGCAACCTAAATCATGTTAAAATCATTTTTAATATTTTTGTGCTTCAGTGTATCTGTTCTCCGGTACACCTACGCTCAAACCAATACCGTCGAAACAGTTCCCCAATTAATCGATTCCGTACAAAAAATCATGAAACGCAACAACATTTCCGGGCTTATGCTGACACTGGTAACCCGTGACTCCGTAATATTTTCCGGTGGTGTCGGGTTCGCTGACCTTAAAAACCAGATCCCTGCCAACGAACATCACCTCTTTCGTATGGGTTCGGTTAGCAAAAGTTTTGCTGCATTGGCGATCTTGCAATTAGTCGAGCAAGGCAAATTATCTCTTGAAGATCATCTGCGCGATATTGCTCCGGAAGTGATTTTTGAAAACGAATGGGAAACTACTAATCCTTTGAAAGTCGTACATCTATTGGAACATACGACAGGTTTTGACGATATGCATTTCTCTGCAATGTATAATTCAGAAACTAACGAATTGCCATTGCGCGAAATGCTGCACAAACACGAAAATTCCATGCACTGTCGGTGGAAACCCGGATCACGATTTTCATATTCCAATTCCGGCTATGTCGTTCTCACCTATCTAATTGAAAAATTTTCCGGACAAAACTATCACGATTATATGGCACAACATATTTTAGGTCCGATAGGTATGACTGAAAGCAATTTTGTTTCATTTATTCCATCCGGAAAAGAAGCTGACTACGCCAAAGGTTACTCATGGGAAGACAACGGATATGTCGACATAGGATTCAATCCTATCAATGGAGCGGCTGCCGGTACATTGAATTCCAACGCTCTTGACATGGCCCGTTTTGTACAATGCTTGCTCAATTCCGGACGCATCGGCGATACCACGATCGTTAAACCGGCGTCGATTGACCGAATGGAAACATCGGCCTCATCGCTGGCTTCTCGTTCAGGACAGCACAACGGATATGGATTAGCCAATTTTCGCAGAAGACAAGGATCGTGGGCATGGATGCAAGGACATACAGGCGGCATTGACGGATTTAGTTCGTACTATGGATACAACCGGAAATACGGCGTTGGATTTGCCGTCTCCAATAATGCGATGGAGTCTAACAAAGAGATTATTACACTTGTCGCGGATTTTCTAACGCGTAATTTAGACAAGCCTGTGCCTGTAACCTCAGCGCTCGACAGAACGTTTGTTGAGCCCTATCTCGGCTTCTACTCTTTTGCCAGTCCCCGTAACGAATTTTTGGCTTTCGCCGAGTGCCTGATCAACGGATTCAATCTATATTTAGAAAACGATACTCTGACTGTCAAAACACTTTTTGACAAACCCGTCAAACTTATTCCGGCATCAGCCAATACTTTCTATCGCGGTGATCGAGTTGAATCCGACGCGATCATGACCAAAGATGAAAATGGGCAATTGGTGTACATTTACGATGCGTATTATTACGAAAAATCATCTGCATTTATGTTCTGGCTGAGATTAGGCGGAATTTTGGGATCATTTGTTTTACTGATTACGTACATTCTCTACACATTGGTTTGGCTTATTCGGATCAAATCGCTTTCGCGTGAAGAAATTTTTGTCAGGCTTTGGCCCTTAGCCGCTATCGTGACGTTTGCAGCCGCGATCTTTTGCTTCAATGGCATGCTTGACCCGTTGATGGATGGCGGACAATTTAATTGGAAGACCGCTGGTTACGCTCTTTTTTCGGCGTTATGGATGGTAGAGTCTCTCGCAAGTTTTATTGTAATATTTCGCGGCTTCTCGTTCGTACGAAGGAAATTTACAGCCCTATATATCACAGCCGTGATTGCGGCAAACGGAATTCTGTCAGTTTATTTTCTTATCAATGGAATGATCGGAAAATGTTTCTGGTTGTATTAAGCTGGACGCCGAAATAACTCATAGCTTGACTAATTGTTTTGCTTTCGATACGTTGAGAATAATATTCGGCAACAAAAACGTTGAGAAATTTATGAAAATCATATTTCGGATATTATTCGCAGGATTGTTATTTTTTGTTTCTTCAGTTAACGCTCAGGATGAAGATGAAAATTTGTATCAATTTATTGTCGGACAATATCAGATCGTAGGCCGTTTACCCGATTCATCGACTCCATACACCGGTGCTTTGACGGTCAAATATGAAAACTCTCAATTAAAAATCGTTCGCAAAATTAACGATAAAACGATTCAGGCTGTGGGCAAGATTGCCGAAGCCGTAGAGCAGATCAAAGTGTTACGTATTTCATTTACCGAAAAAGGCATCGACTACGACGGTACGTTCCTCATCAAATCCGATTTGGATAACTACGGCCGGTTAAGCGGCTACATTTACCGGCATGACAATAAAACCAAATCTCCGGGTCTAGAAGCCTGGTTCATCGATCTCCCCGAAGATCAATAAATACTAGTAATGATATGTAAGATTTTTATTCCCCTAATTCTCCACCGAGCTCTTTGTACATCCTGTCCAGCATTGGCGTAACATAATAATTTGTAAACGCCCAGTTTTTTGCATCGTCGTTACCGGCAAAAATTTTACGGAATTTTTCGAGATCGACTTTTGCCACGGCGTCTTTCGCGTTGAGCCCTTTTCGTCTCCCGGCAGCAACTTGTTCGTAACTCGATTCAAACAACGCAATCACATTTTGAACATACGATTTATCTGTTTGTACCATACCGTGGCCCGGTACGATCATCTTCACATCCATTGCAGCAATAGTTTTTAAAACATTAATCCAACTGCGCGGCGATACACCGAAGGCGTAAGGAACCGGAGACACCAGAATATCGCCGGTTATCAAGATTTTTTCTGCGGGCAGAAGCATCGCTGCGTCCCCGCGTGTATTCGCATTACCCAGAAAAACCAACTGAATTTCGCGCGATCCTATGTACAAAGTCAGTTTTTTATCAAACGTCATCGTCGGTAACGTTTCCTTGTATTGCCGGGTTTCAGCAGAATCTCTGACGAGATCGGCATACGTCCGCGCCCATCGTTTTTTTTCAGATAATGTCAGGGAATCGCCGCCGTCATGTTTGCCCGTTTCGATTTCTTTTTTGTACGTGGCAATCACCTGATCTTGCGTTGCAAGGGCTTGTTTGACAAATCGCGGATATTGATACATCATGGCGGAACGCGTACTGCTATGCGCAATAATCTGGCATCCGGGATACGCTTCTACAAAAACCTGATTACCAATCCAATGATCCCAATGCCAGTGCGAATTTACAACAAATTTTACGGGTTTGGTCGTCAGTTTTTTTATCTCTTTGATCATCCACCTGGCTTCGCGTAAACTTGTTCCTGAATCGAATATCAGCACGCCGTCATCGCCTATCACCAGAACCGAATTGCCATTGACAACATCTTTCGTGGGATCTTCCGCAATGAATACATATACGCCGTCTGCAATTTTTTGAATTTCGTACGGTTCTTGCGCCCACGCCGATTGCAAAAGCATTAGCAACCCCAAAAGACCAATACGATTTTTCATAAACGCACCTGTATGTTTGTTCGAAGTAAAAAAGACCACCTAATATACGCGTAAAATTCGGTCGGGTGCAGTCGAAATCTTCCATTGATTCAAATTGACCCAAACAGGGAAGGCCTATGAATTGACCGTCATCTTATTCTTGCACTGCATTCTAATTTCACTGAATGCTTTCTTGCTCGCATGATGATTGTTTGATAAATAGTTCAAAACAATAAAATACTTTTAACTACAGACCATAAACATACGGCTAATATTTGGCATGACTTTAGCGTGCTTATAAGTTCAAAGCTTAAAATTGAATGAAGCCGGAGAAACTCACCATGAAAAATCTACTGATGATAATTTTATTGATCGTTCAAAATTCTGCAGCCCAAAGTCTTGTACTTCGTACAACCGATACGACATCCATGTCTTTTTCAACACAACTTAAAAAAAATAAAAATACATCGACGGCGATACTTATGGCGCTGGGAAGTACTGTAATCCCGACAACTGTCGGCCTGATCACGGCAACCAAAAATGACCGTGAAAATGTCGCATATTTCGGTTCGATTAGCTTAGCCGTTGCAGGCATCGTGATAGGTCCATCCGTCGGAAGCCTGTATGCGCAGGATTATAAGCGAAGCATCAAAGGTATTGCCTTTCGAACTCTGGGCGGTGGTTTAGCATCGCTTGCAATCGCACAAACATTTTATGGCGGTCCTTGGAATAGTGACATTGGAGCCTTGGTCGCCATCGGAGGCGTTGGCATGCTCACAACGTCGATGGTTTGGAGCTATGTTAAAACCCCTTCATCTGTAAAAGAATACAATGCTCGCCACAAATTAAGCATTACACCACAATACAATCCATTCAATCAATTCAGGGGAATGTCGATTTCGTATAATTTTTGAATTGTGATCTGGCCATAATTTCAGAAAAACTTTATCCTTGACTTATCGAACATTTTTTTGGTAATATTCCGCCAACAATTTAATAGCATTTGACCAGATGTTTGACCCTACTCCCAGCACCATCCAGTCTGTAGCATATCATGAAGATGCGTTCATGGCCGTTTACTGGCATGAACAGACGCAATGGCCGACGATTCAGTGGAAAAAATTTTCGGCTACAGGCGCTTATCGCACCGCTTTCGATAAATTTCTCGAACTTATTCAGGCTAAACGCTCCATCGTGGCCGTCACAGATTTTGAAAACCTGACTGTCCTTGGCAGTGACGATCAGGCGTGGGTGCGTGACCACTGGCTTCCAAGCGCCGCCCGTGCCGGCCTTCGCCACTTAGGCGTCATTATGCCTAAGGAACATCTCGCCAAAGCCTCCCTTCTCAAAGGTTTACGTTATGCCGATGCGACGCAATTGGAGATCGGCTACTTTCACAACCGCATCGTATGCATGCAATGGATCAGTCCTCTCGCCCGCCGCATACACAATTGAAACAATCTGCTTTGATCGTTCGTAACATCCTTCAACTCCCCCACTTCAAAGGGCTCTACAATGAAAATATTAGTGACCTTAATTGGCGTGTTGGTACTTGCAACCGGTACTTATGCGTATGAAAAAACGGAAAAACTTACTTTACCGCGTGAAGGCATTGATTTGCTGAAGATTGATTGCGGATCGGGATTTCTCATCGTCGAAGGGAAAGGCGAAACCATCGAAGTCACGGCAGAAATTCAGATCGATGGATGGGATCAGAAGGAAGCGGAAGAATTTATCAAAAAAACAGTCACTCTTGTGCTCAAAAAAACGCAAAGTACGGCTTTTTTACGAAGTGAGATCGAGCAAGGCCATCTGTATAACTACGTCAATGCCAGTATTAATCTGACTGTTTACGTACCGAAAGACATTGCGCTGGATATCGACGATGGCTCCGGTTCGATCAAAGTAACGAATATGAGCAGCAACGTCAGTATCGACGACGGTTCCGGCAATATTGACATTCACGACATTACCGGCCGTGTAACGATCGATGACGGCTCAGGTGAAATTATGATTGCCGCGATACAAGGCGACGTCTCCGTCGAAGACGGCTCAGGCTATTTATCAATAACCGACATCGAAGGTAACGTCAAAGTCGACGATGCATCCGGCGATATCGATATCGACAGAGTTTCCGGCAACGTCACGATTGTCTCCGAAGGAAGCGGAGGTTGCCGCATCCGCAACGTCAAAGGTCAGGTGGCTCGGTTCGATGATTAATATAATTATTTGCAACGCATCCTTGAAAGAATGCGCTGCAAATAACTTGTTGTCTGTTTCTAATCCGTCAAATTACATTAATAGGTATGCGTACTTTTTTCAAGATTATCCAACACGCGGCTCCAGGCTTTATCGAAATAATCGTAAACTTTATCCCAATCGCCTCCTTGCCGCCAACCGTAGTGCTGAAGCGTAACTTCTGTCCGGTTGTTTCCGGCAGGTTTGAAATAAATAACCACCCAGGTGTAGTCATTGCTGTTACGAATATCCGGATAAAGCGGTGGTGCATTCCAGGTGAACGACAACATTTCTTTAGGAATGTACGATAATACTTTACAGCCGTTGGAACCAATGCGTTCGTTTTTTTCGACGCCGAAAAATATTTCATACGGCCCGTCTACGCTTAAACGAACATTGTTATCGATTCCAAAAAACGTTAAAAGACCTTCACGTGTTGTCCATTTCCACCAAACAGAATCCGGCGATAAATTCACCGTCCGGGTTTTGACAATCTTCCGGTCGGTGATTTGCGCATCGACAACCTTAACTGTAGACATCATCATCACTCCTAATAAAATCAAAACTTTCATGGCAATTTTTTCCTTTTTCTTTTACAATGAATTGAAAATTAACGCATCAAGATAATCCGTCCCTTCATGAAAAAATTGTATTAAAACGAAAGCCACCGTATCACCGCATGAAATTTTTACATTTCAAACCTTCGCCGTTCCTGAAAAACTATGTCCGGGAATACTGGATACTCGAAGACCCGTCGCCCGAAACGCAATCATTTCAGCGCCTGATACCTTTCGGCGCTTTTGAATGGATTTTCACGCTGGGCGCACCGACGCTTGAACAATTTCCCGGGCAATCGGTGCAGCAGCAAGCGCCGATTTTTCTGACTGGACAATTTCTTACGCCCGTATTTTTAAAACACACTGGACCGTTTCATGTTGTAGGCGTCAGTTTTCATCCATGGGCCGGAACACTGATTACCGGAGATTCAGCCAAATTTTTTACCAACGCTTCAGTCGATTGGTCATTGATCAATCCAAAAGATTCGGCTGAATTGCATGAACGTATTATTTCAACCGGCGCCAAGGGCGCTATCCGTATTCTGGAAAATTATTTGCATATGCGATTAAGCTCGCACCGCTCTGATCCGGTTGTCATGTCGCTAGCGCAATTAATTTTACAAAACCCGGTTGATTTTGCATTTAGTCAATGGACACATAGGTTTGGTTTATCGCGACGAAGGGTCGAGCAAAAATTTATCGACAGTGTAGGAATTACCGCAGGAACTTTGTCTAAAAAATCCAGGCTCCATCACACGATAAAAATGATCAGCCGTTTTCCTGAAAAAACTCTGACCGAAATTGCGTTAGAAAGCGGCTATTACGATCAAGCACACTGCATTCGTGATTTTAAAATGTTCACAGGCCTTACACCCGGGCAATATGTAAAAGAAAACTATCCTCTGCGCAAACCTATTGAAGAATTGGTCGGCGCATAATCATCGATTCGGAAATCAAATCAAGAGTTACTCTATGCGTATAGCTATTGTCGGTCTTGGAGGCGTTGGCGGATTTATCGGCGGACGATTAGCTGCAACCTATGCAGGCATTCACGACGTCATTTTTTTCGCACGTGGCGATCATGCCAAAGTCATTCAATCGTCGGGACTGAAATTACAAACTCATCAAGGTGAGATTATTGCTCATCCGTTTTGCGTTACGCAGAAAGCCGAAGAAGCAGGACCGCTTGACTTGATCGTATGTTGCGTAAAAAGCTACGACCTCGAATCGGCGATGGAAACGCTTCGGCCTTGCATTCACGACTCTACTGTGATCCTGCCTTTACTCAACGGCGTTGACGCAGCCGAAAGGCTCGATAAAATTTTTCCACGCGCCGATGTCCTCGACGGATGTATTTACATCGTAGCGCGCCTGACTGAACCCGGAACTATCAAAGTCAGCGGCACAACGCATTTAATGCATTTCGGAGACCGCAAAAGCAACATCGAACGTTTGAAATCAATTGAATTGACCTTAAAAAACGCTGGTATCGAATCGCATTTGTCAAAAAACATTCACCAGACCATGTGGGAAAAGTTTTTATTCATCTCTCCAATTGCGACGCTGACGTCGTATCTTGACCGGTGTTTGGGTGAAATTCTGAGCAAGGATGACGACAAAAAACTCCTGATCGGTTTGATGATGGAATTAAAAGCCGTTACCGATGCGAAACTCATTACTCTGTCTGAGAATATTATCGATAAACATCTCACTAAAATGGGTACTTTGCCTTACGACACAACGTCATCGATGCACAGCGATTTCAAAAAGGGCGGACGCACTGAAATCGCTTCTCTAACCGGTTACGTTGTCAAAATGGGACAAGAATTCGGCGTCTCTACTCCGTTGTACAAGATCATGTTCGAAAAACTGTCCACGAAAAAATAAACAAGAAGCTTGCAATTGCCGGTTGAATATCTTTATGTTGTAGCTATCGGCCATCGTTTACACACCGAGGATTTCAGATGAAATTTATCCTGCCTTTTTTATTGTTGTTTACCGGCGTACTCATCAGTCAAAATTCAAACGATTCCAAAAAAACAATTGTCGCCGTATTGCCGCTTGACGCTATTGCTCTTGCCTCCAAAGACGGCGCCAAAGTGACTCTTATAGTAACCGACAGCTCGGTTACTCGCGAGGAATCGGCGCCGAACATTTTTGCCGACAAGGCTGCCATTGCGTCTTTTGCTGAAGCGGCTACTCAAAAGGTCGTCAATGCTTTTCTTGACGTCAAACGAATTCGAGTCGTCGAACGCACCATGATGGATCGCATTTTAAAGGAACAGGATTTTCAAATGAGCGATCTTTCCGAAGGCAATGAAGGCGTCAAAATCGGTTCGCTGCTTGGCGCGGAATATATCGTCGTCGGACAGTTGCAACAAGTGTCGGTAGCTCAAGTCGAAGAAACATGGATGGGAAATAAAACCTACCCTTATACGGCTACAACTGATATTAATCTTCGCATTATCAATGTATCGACCGCCGAAGTTATCGCGAGTAAGAATTTCAAGGGCGCTACGGGTTTTTTGTCCAAGCCTACGCCATCGGAAGCCGCTTATTTCGCCCTCGACAAAGTTCAAAAAGATATCGGTGAATGGCTGCGCAAAGCTTTTCCTGCCGAAGGATTTATTTATGAAATAAAAAAAGCCAAAAAAGGCGAAGCCAAATTAGTCGTCATCACCTGCGGCAAAGAGCTTGGTATCCGCAAAGACGATGCATTCAAAGTATATTATGAAACGGAAGTTGATATCGAAGGGCGCATGGTCAAAAAGTCATCCGATATCGGAAAATTGATCGTCAAAAAAATCGAACAGGATGGCGTATTTTCGCAATGCGAAGTGGATAAAGGCGGTAAACAAATCGCCGAACACTTTGCAGCCGGTAAAAAATTGAAAGTTGTTCAAATAAAAAAATGATCTCCATCAGAAATAGTTTCTACGTTTTATTGATTCCGGTGTACGTTTTATCCGCGCAAGATCACGGATTAAAACTTCTAACGGCAGAGAATCACCCGATGCAATATTATGTGTCTCTCCCAAATAACTGGAATACCGCCGATACATGGCCGATGGTAGTTGTTCTGGAAGCCGCGGAAAAACAATACAAAGAAAATTTGATTCGATTCGTTGATGCACGCGGTAATATGCCGTTTATTCTTGTTGCGCCATTTATTGTAACCAATGGTCGGCAAGGGCTTTACAATCCGGAAATTTTCCCTTATTCAACCGCAACATGGAAACGTATCGATAGCGCCGGCACATGCACCTTTGATATGGAAGGGCTTGCCGCCGTCATGCGCGATGTACGGAAACAATTTCATGGCGACGAACGATTTTATATTACGGGATTTGAAGCGGGCGCGCATCTCTTGTGGGCGTACACTTTCGCTCACCCGCAACAATTGTCCGGCGTCGCCGCCGTTGCCTGCAATTATATACGCCGGTGCGTCGATGAAAAAATTAACACTATCCACTCGTCCGAAGCACATTTGCCCATTCGGTATTTCGTCGGCGGTACAGACACGCTCTGGGCAGCGGGCAAAAGGCTGTATGGACAATGGAAAGAGGCTGAAAAAACCGCTGGTGAATTAGGTTTCAAATCGGTTACGGAAGAAGTTATTCCAAATAAAGGCCATGAACCCATGCCTGCTGAAATATTAAAATATTTTTACGATCTCTATTCAAAAGCAATTTTAGAAAAACACGATTAAAAATTTTCTTACATAAGGATTCACCGATATGATTTCTGAAATCAAAGAATTATTTGAATATGACGCCTGGGCTAACACGCGGATATTCGATGCTGTATCAAAACTGACGCCGGACGAATTTACGAGCGATCTGAAAAGCAGTTTTCCATCTGTTCGCGATACGCTTTTGCATCTGATTTCGGCAGAATGGGTTTGGTTGACGCGGTGGAAAGGTTCATCCCCCAGCGGCGCTCCGAAAGAATGGGATACGTCGTCGTGCACGGCATTGCGCGCTATCTGGTCAGGCGTGGATAAAGACGTTCGTACGATGGTCAATGCTTTGGATGAAGCGGAACTCCGGCGCGTCCTCACCTATAAAAATACGGCCGGAAAAGAATTTTCCAATCCGATAGAACAAATGCTTCGCCATATGATCAATCACTCCACTTATCATCGCGGACAAGTGACCACGATGCTGAGACAGCTGGGCAAAGACACTGTCGGCACCGATTTGATTTTATTTTATAGAGAGAAAAGAATGTAGTTCATCAGGTTCTAAAACCATGACATCGCTGCTCTATCACATTTCCATCCTCCTCATAAGTCTACTTTTTGCATGCCGTACCCTTTCATACCAGGATAAAATTACCATCGATTGGATCGATAAGAAAAAAATCGAAATCGATCGTGATTCGAGTCTGCAATCCTTAACCCAAGGCTATTTGGCTGAAGGTGAACAGAAAAAATATGATGGTTTTTATCTTACAAAATACTCTAAGAATGATTCGTTGAGAAAAGTTGAATGGGAAAGAAAATTATCTTACGGAATTTCACAGTTAAACTATTATTACTGGAATAATCGTCTCATATATGCTTACGAAATTGAAAAAAATTATCTGATTTTAGACAGCACGTTTCAATACAATTATCAGAATCCGGTTATAGTGTTTGAAAAGGAAGCGTATTTCAAAGATGGTCGTTTTGTTACTGGAAGAATATTCGGGAAACGAAAATTTCTATTATCACAGAATGAACATCCGGACGATTTACTTGGTTCAGGTGAATTCTATCTCCAAAAACCGTGGTATCGTCTTAATAAAAAATAGCTTGCTAAATCGTACAACCGTGACGTATCTTTAATTGTCCACACAACACACTCGGGGGTATCGTAAATTATGCCAATTAAGATGGCATAACACAATCAAGTTACAATAGTAATTTGATCTTCTCTTGAATCTCTCTTTCGACATATAGCCCTGCTGCAGGAAGGTGTATCTATGCCCGTTTCAAAGAAAAAACATACCCGTTCTCAACCCGATCCCAATCGCCGTCAGAAAGTTTCGCGACGTTCCGCCGACTTTGATCCGGAGAAAACGCTCGATCATTTGCTTGAGGGCTGCCAGGTCATCGGCCATGATTGGAAATATTTGTATGCCAATGAAACGGCTGCCCGGCACGCTAAAACTTCAAAGGAAGAACTGCTGGGATTTACGATGATGGAAAAGTTTCCGGGTATCGAAAATACAGAACTTTTCTCGCTTCTGCGGTTATGTATGGAAAAAGGCATCAATCGTAGCATTGAAAATGAATTTATTTATCCCGACGGTACTAAAGCCTGGTTTGAACTGAGCATTCAATCCGTTCCTGAAGGCATATTTATTTTATCAATCGATATTACTAAAAGGAAAACATCGGAAGGCCGAGTACAACAATTGATCGACGTGCTCCGGAAATTATCGAAGGCGCGGGACACGATGTCCGTGACTGAGGCCGTCCGTACTGCCGCGCGTCATCTGACCGGCGCCGACGGCGCAACATTCATTCTTCGCGACGGCGATCAATGCTATTACGTCGATGAGGACGCTATCGCTCCACTTTGGAAAGGTCAACGTTTTCCAATGTCCGCTTGTGTCAGCGGCTGGGTTATGCTGCACGATCAAGCGGTAACCATTAACGATATCTACGAGGACGCTCGAATTCCAATCGAGGCTTATCGCCCGACATTTGTAAAAAGCCTCGCGATGGTACCGATTCGCAGCGGCTCGTCAATCGTAGGTGCGATCGGTAATTACTGGGCACGTTCGTACACCGCTTCCGTTGAAGAAATGCAATTACTGCAAACTCTCGCCGATGCTGCGGCCATTTCAATGGAAAATATCCGGTTAATTCACAACCTGGAACATCGGGTCGACGAACGTACCAAACAATTGGAAGCAACGAATAAAGAACTTGAAGCGTTTGCGTATTCCATTTCGCACGATCTTCGGGCGCCGTTGCGTGCTATTGAAGGCTTCTCCCGCATCCTCCAACAAGAATACGCCGATAAGCTTGACGAAGAAGCCCGAAGATTATTTACAATTATCAGTTCCAATACTCACCGAATGGGCCTTCTGATCAACGATATTTTATCGTTATCGCGAGTCGGTCGCGCCGAACTCCATAAAATCAAAATGAACATGACCGGACTGGCGCAAGCTGTCTTTAGAGAAACTGTTCTGTCCGAAACGCATCACACAATGGATTTTAAAGTCGATGAATTGCCTGAAGCTATGGGCGACCCAGTGTTGATCCGCCAGGTATGGCATAACCTGATTGCCAACGCTATTAAATATTCTTCAAAAAAAGAATCAATCCGGATCATTATCCAGGGAAGAAAAGAAGACGATAGGCTCATTTATTCCATTCAGGACAACGGCGTCGGCTTTAATCAGGATTACGCACATAAACTTTTCGGTGTCTTTCAACGCCTGCATAGACAG
The DNA here is from genome assembly GCA_019695335.1 of bacterium. Lineage (NCBI taxonomy): Bacteria > bacterium. Next base: position 116,227 of record JAIBAF010000001.1, on the reverse strand, counting down.
GATGAATTCGAAGGAACAGGTGTCGGCCTTGCGATCGTTCAACGCATTGTTCACAGACATGGCGGAGATGTGTGGGCGGAAGGACGTCTCAATGAGGGCGCTACGTTTTATTTTTCACTGCCGGATACAGATGAATAAATAATTATAAAAAATATCTGTCAGGGCAACCAAGTTTAAAATATGACTACTCATCCAACTTCAGTTGCTCGCCCTCGAACGGCAACTCGAGATTTGAAATAGGCTGCAACGATTGGCCGATAATCCCCTGCAATTCTCCATAAAGCCTGGAAGTGTTGAGTAAAACCCGCTCGATCTGCTTTTCGCGTTTTGACCAAATCTTTTCCATCGCACGTTTTTCAGAGTCGAGATCTTCTTTCATAGCGCTGAACGATTCGACAATAGCTTCAATGCGTTGACGGAATTCCTGCCCGGACAGATAGGTATACATCATTTCCATTTTCTCATTTTTACCTTCGGCAGCCGCTTGGGCCTGCGCTAAATCGATCATGGCGGATCGTAACACAGTTGCCAAGCCCATCGCCGCCTGAAAATCAACGATCCAAACGCCATCCATATTGCCGAGTACGTTTATATCTTTAGGTAATGCGATAGAAACGATCACGGCAACATTGGCTTTCACGTCGCGTTGATCGTCTTTTAATTTTTGTATCCAGCCGTCGCTCCATGATTTTGTTCGTTTGGACTCCCAAATAATCGTGCCGCATTCTTTGCCATTTTGCATTTTAACACGTTGAATCACATCCGCGCCGCGAACGCCTTTAGGCACCGGTACAATGTCGTCGTAACGAAACTGTTCTTTCAGAAGATTTTCCAACTCAACTTCTAAAATTTCTCCTTGTGATTGCTGCGAGCCTTGTTCAGCCTTACGCTTCAGTTCTTCAATTTGTTTGAGCATATCGGCTTCCCGTTTGTCGCGTTCAGCCTCTTTGAGTCGATTTTCTTCCGTTAGCTTCAATGCCGCATCGTCCCAGATTTTTTTCCGTTCTTCGGATAGTTTACGTTCCATTTCTAATTTAAACGTCCGCTCGCGATCTTCGAGATCACGTTGCTGTTTTAATAACGCCAGCTCTTTTTCTTCGGCCTCTTTCAGGCGTTCGGATTTAGTGTGTAATTGATCCTGAAGATCTTTGAGGTGTTTTGCCAAATCTTCTTCGGCCTGTTTTTTCGCTTTTTCTTCCGCGTCTTTCACGGCCTTGCGATATTTTTGGCCAAACTCTTCCCGAACTTTTTCTTCTACTTCTTTGCTAACCTGCTTGGTAAAAGCCTCTGTCAGCTCGATTTTGTTCCCGCATTTGGGGCAAATGACGGTACGTTCTGTCATAATAACCTCTATAAATGGCTAAATTTCCTGTGAAGCCTGATCTCGCATGCAAATCGTAGCATAATCGCAGAGTTGGCATAGCGTGCGGTCCGCCGTCTGTTCGAACGGCGTTTTAGGATCGATTAACCTTCCCAAAACCGATTTTAATAAATTTTCAAATTCCATCAAAGCGCCTAATTCTACCCGGGCGTTTTTTGAAACACTCAGCGGTCGAAAACCTTTTCGAATTTCCCTAAAGAAATAGACACCGGATTCCATAGCCGCCAGTTGTTTTTCACCGGCCAACACATACGCATAAAACAATAACTGCCGTTTGATGGATTGATCGTGCAACTCCTCCAGTTTTTTAAAATCGTCGACATTTAAATTTTCCTCCGGCTTTCCGGTTTTATAGTCGACGATACGAATAAGATCGCCGGACTTCTCAACTCGGTCCAATTTACCATTTAAGCGAATGGACTTTTCGTGGCCATTCGACGACACGGTAATCATGCGCGTGAATGTTTTTTCAAGTTCAAGAACGCTGACCGATTCTTTTTGTACACGCGCTTTTTCATTATTTAAAAATTCTTTGATGATATTGACGCTGACATCGATCAACAGCCGGTTTTTGCCAGAGTCCAATGAATCCTCATGCAACAAACTTTTATATGCTTCAGTGACTCGCGGCTCTGTCATTTTGAGCATGGGCTCAATATCATCGGTCGTCAGGTTTCGGCCAAGACATGATTCGTACATTGTTGCAAGCACGGCGTGCACGGCATTTCCGAAAATATCCGGCTCGATCGTTTCTTCCACTTCTTCTGGAGGAAGCAAATGCGCAATGTACCGAAAGTAAAACTGAAGCGAGCAGGCAATGAATTTATTTAAAGCGCTTGGCGATACGCCTTTTTCAAAATAACGGTCAAGTATTTCCAATGTTGCTTCATCTTTGTGTACGGTGATGGCGTGCCGCGGATGGGCCGGCGATGAAGTTGATTGAGCCGGTAGCGTTACAAGGCGTTGAACAATTCGTACGTTCGGATTGATTTTCGGCCATTCGTGAAGAAGCTGCGTGATAAAGCGGCTTTGCTCGCCTTCGCCAAGCTCGTTGGGTTCCGTATCGTACACCAACCGAATTGAAACGGCACGCTGCAGAAGCCTGTAAAAATTATATGCATAGATCGCATCTTTATCGAGATACGTCGATAATCCGAATCCTTTACGCAGGTCAAACGGGACGAGCGAATGATTCACTTTCGCCGACGGCAGGATATTCTCATTTGCCGAAACGACAATCAGGTTTTCAAAATCCAATGAACGTGTTTCCAATACTCCCATAATCTGGATGCCTTCAAGCGGTTCGCCTGAAAACGATAACCGCGTGGAATTCAACGCTCCGCTTAATAAGTTCTGAAATCCTTTCACGCCGATATCGACTCCGAATGCAGATATCAATGCTTCCAGCCGGTTGACAATATTACCAAATTCAGTCAGTATCTCCAGTTCGATAACTCCCATGGATGCATCGGCTGAAAGCTTTTGTAATAATTCTTTGAATGTCGAAATCGCATGATTGGTATTTTCCCATTGCGATAATAAGAAGCCGATCGGTTCCAATTCTTTCATTTCGTTTGAAACAAAGACAATGTTCTCTTTCAGAATTCTGGTTTTACACTCTTGAATCAGAGAGCGGTTTTTGAAGAGATTTTGGACAAACGGATGCGCCAAAAGACGTAAAATATCAAGATAATAAAACGAATGCCTCGATTGATTTTGTTTACCCGTTGTTGTTTGCAATTGAAACACATGACTGATCAGATCATACAGAGGCGTCGATCGCAACGATAAACCCATACTGATATTAACGCTCTCAACCGATTCCGGCATCGAATGTAGAAGAGGCAGTAACAGGCTTTCGTCAGCTAATACGACCGCGATGGTTGCCGGCTTCTTTCCTTCTTCAAGCCATTGACGAATAATATTACCTGCTACTTTTGCCTGGACGGCTTTTTTGGCCGCACCGATAATCTCAACGTCTTTGGTTTCTTTGATCAATCGTTCTGATCTAAATTTCCAATCGGGCGGTATCCAGGTTTTCACATAGCGGCGAATGGAATTTCCGGCTTCCTGCAATTCGTTATTCAGATAATAATTATCAACGTCCCAGAAAATATCTGCTCGATTATTTTTAGTCAAAGTTTTAAAAAGTTTTTCTTCGGCAGCGGTAAGCGCATTAAATCCCGCAAAAATAATTTTTTCCCACTGGTGCCGCGCTAAGAAATCATCGATGTTCTCAGCAACTTCACGGGCAATACGCCCTGCAAGCGATTGATGCCTTTCCCTTAGTTTCTGCTGTAAGGATTCATACATAGGCGCAAGTAAGCCCCAAAAGTTCAGGAACTGGGTCTGAAATGGCGTAACATCTTCGCTATCGGGACTCCATCGTTCCATTGCTTTGACTTTGTCCAATGAACCAAACAAGGATTGTACGTCGGCTAAATCATGGTCAATATCATTGAAATCTTTCAGCAACATTTCGCCCCATGGCACAAACTGTTCAAACGAATCACTGCCGCCTGCGGCTTGATAACAACTGTACAATTCAAACAACGCTTGTAGTGCATCGGCTTCGCGGATACCGCTTACGACCTGATTAAAATCTTCAATCGCATACACATCCGGCATCCACGACGATTGTGCGAGCGTCTGCTTCAACGCGAGCTTGAAAAACAAGCTTGCGCGCCGATTTTGGAACACCACACATACATCGCCAAGATGATCGTATTTCGCCGTCAATTCTGCGGCCAATTCGTCTAAAAAAGTTTTCATGCTACCGGTAAAATTTTTTCATCTTCAATATAGACCAGGAATTTTTTAACGGATGAATATCCTAGTTTCTCCAATGCGCCTCCATACCGTTGAATTTGGGCCGTGTGCTCTTCACCTTCCTCTTCCCCTGTTTTATAATCGATCACGACAACTTCATTTTCAAACATGATGACACGGTCCATGCGTAACAATTCTTTCGAATCAAGCAAAACTTCAGCTTCGGTTCGCACACGAGCGCCATGTTTAAAATACGGCATTAACATTTCATGACTGAATAACCTTAATAATTTTTCCGACAGATCGTGCCTTTGATCCGGGTTCAACCATCCTTCGTTTTCTTCCGCATTTAAAACCGGCAGAATGTCATCCAGTGTTCTTATTTGCGCCAGGGCAGCGTGCACCAGTTTACCCCATTCTCGTCTTGAGATATCTTCATACGGCTGAAAACGTGAATACCGTTTCGTACGTAATTGAGGTAGCCTCGGATTGGTTATAAAATCCTGCAAACTAACCGACGAATGCTTTAAAGCTCTTCTCATAGCAGGTGCAACTGCGTCCCCAAAAGAATAAATCATTTTTCCATCTTCCCAATTCATTGATCCGCGTAAAAAAGAGACTACAACATCGTTGACGCTTTTCAATTCGGTTATTTTATTGTCAACCGCTTTTTTAGTAAGCACGCTAAAAAGGTACAATCGTTCCATAGCGCGCGTCATAGCTACGTATAATAAATTAGCCTGATCGAGAAAATTTTTATCCGATTCTTCGTCATAAGCTTTTTTACATTCGGTCTCTTCCAGAATGGGGCTGCTCTTGAGTAAAACGGCTGGAAGCGTTTTGAACGGTTTTGAACGAAGTTCCGTCCAGATATAATCACGCGTTTTTTTGAATTGCCAACTGGCTTCGTCTATGATTACAACCGGGAATTCCAATCCTTTGGCCTTATGTACGGTTGACACGCGTACGGCATCGGTCTCATCCGGCGCAACAATTGACAATTTGTCTTTTTGAATGTCCCACCATTTCAAAAAATTTATTAGTGTATTATCATATTTGATCGAATAATTAAGAACCGCATCCAAAAAATATATTACAAATGGGCTGGATATTAATGTAGGCAAAAACGATCTCACAATATCCTCTGTCATTTCATAAAGCGGTTGGCGGAGCAATCGACGTTCATCCAGTTCGATTCCGCGATCTTTAAGCCACGCTAAAAATCGTTTCCGTTCTTGAACGGCATCGGCCATGATCCGGCGGTCTTCGGACGTTGGCGAGCGGCCGATGACGGTCGTCAAAATACCGTTCATCAGCGCCATGCGATTGACCTTATCTGAAACATCGTTAAGATAACGCAGAACTGATAAGATAATACGGACTTCGGCCGACTGATCGATCAAAAGCGATTCTGCTGAAATTACATGAATGTTCCGGCTCATCAAAAATCGCGCAATAGCACTGCCACGCTCATTATTTCGCGTCAAAATCGCGATGTCATTCCACGCATAGCCATCTTCTTTAAGCGACTGAATCGTTTCATATAATTTTTCGTTAACTCGATCTTCAATGGTCGTTTCATCAGCTCGCGGTAAAAATTCAATATGAATATAACCGCCGGTAGATCCGTTTTTTGGCAGCTGACGGATATCGTGATACGTTTTTTTAAGTTCGGTCTCCTTGTAGCGAGCCAGCCATTCAAAGAAACGATTATTGAAACTGACGATCTCCGGTAAGCTTCGGTAATTATACTTCAACGGCTCTTCCCTGTAATGTTGAGCCAGCGCGGATTCAGTTTCTTTCAAGCGATCGTCCGTCTCGCTGCCGGGCAATTCCGGCAATCGGTCAAATTGCTCCAGATCGCCGCCTCGCCAACGATAAATCGCCTGCTTACCGTCACCCACAACCAGAGTTGTTCCGCCATTGGCTAACGCATTTTCCACTAACGGTAAAATATTCAACCATTGCATCGCGGAAGTGTCTTGAAATTCATCAATCATATAGTGTAAAAATTTTTCTCCGACTCTTTCATAAATAAAAGGCGTAGGTTCGTCACGAACAACGGACGAAATATGTCTGTTGAAATCGGAAATCAAAATCGTAGCCGCTTCTTTCTTCAAATTTTCGAGAATATCATTGATCTCCTGCAAAACAGCCGTTGCATATAGATTTTGTAAAACGGCATCCACCAAAATGTAAAACGGAACTTGCTTTTTGATATGCTCATAACACGCAATCAATTCAGGCTTAATTCGGTCAATTACGCGGCCGCGCCCGTCCTTGGAGCTCGTCGAATACCAGCGATCTTCATGAACCGCATCCAGAACGTATGAATTTGACTGAATATTTTCCGTTGAGACGTCGATCGACAATTTTTCAAAAAAACCTGCAATGCCTCTTCCTTTTTGATGGAAATGATCGACGGTAAGGCCGGCCTCTGCAATCAGATCGCAAGCTTTCTGCGCCCATTCGGTAATCGTTTCATCGGCCTGATTTTTCAAACGACGAAGATCGCGGCCGGTTGTTACAAACGCATCCAATGAAATATCCCGAAGCTTTTCAAAATATTGAAAACTATCTTCATCCATCAACGTACGCGCGACCTTAAAAATATCCCGATCAAAGGTATTCCAGCCCTTTTCATCTTGCGTCTTGGATAAAACAAAATCAACCAACAGCGCCGTCAGCGTAAACGATTCCGGATTGCCGGCGCGATGGATGAGCCGGTCTACTGCTTCAGCCAGCATCGGATCGGATTCCAATTCAATCTGAAAATTCACATTTAACCCGAGATCACGCGCAAAAGTTCTGACGATTTTATGGAGAAAACTGTCGATAGTTCTGACATGAAAATCCGAATAACGGTGAAGAATGGCTTTGAGTAATTGTAGTGCCCGTTGCCGGATTTCGGCTTCGCTTATGTTCAAATCTCCGCAAAGATCATGGCATAAATTTTCATTCACGTCATCTAACTTTTCTTCACCGGCAAAAGCCTGCAACGCGTTGATAATGCGTTGCTTCATTTCTGATGCCGCTTTATTTGTAAATGTGATAGCCAGAATGCTATGGAACGGCTGCTCACCGCTTAATGCAAGTTTCAGATATTGCCGGACAAGCGTGTACGTTTTGCCCGAACCTGCTGAAGAACGATAAACGGTAAAATGTCCTGTTGTCATACTTATAATAAAGCTTTGGATTTAATTTCTATGTATTGATTGATCACAGCAGCCGTCAGTTCTTCCGGCAAAACATCCAGAACCATCACGCCGTTGGTTTTCAGATAAGCCAGAGCTTCGCGCCGTTCATTGATCAATTCGGCTGTCACAGCTTTTTCAAAAACCGATCCGGCTGAATCGACCGGTTGATTCATAATTTGCGATAACAAGCGATCTTTCATGATCACGCACAACGGTAAATGTTTCGGATACATCATGGCTAAATTTTTAATAAGAATTTGTGAAGCGTATCGATCTAAAACTTCCGTGAAAATGACGATCAGCGAACGGCGTTTTTGTTTAAGTTTGAGAAATTCAAAAGCCCGCCCATAATCGGATTCAACTAATTCGCTTTTGACGTTGTACAATTGATCGGCCATGAGCGCAAGTTGAGATTTATTTTTTTTGGGAGCCAGATAACTTTGGATGGTCTGTGAAAATACCAGCAAGCCCACTCGGTCGTCGCGCTTTACGGAAATATGCGCCAGCATCAGTGCTGCATTGATCGCATGATCCAGTTTTGACAATCCGAGGGCCGTTGTCCCCATTAGCCTGCCTGCGTCGATCAGAATCATTACCTGCTGGCTCCGTTCTAATTGATACTGCATTGAAATCAATTTTCCGGTTCGAGCAGAGGCATTCCAGTTGATTTTTCGGTATTCATCGTCAGGATTATACTCGCGAAGACTTTCAAATTCAGTTCCCAAACCGTATTGCTTAACCGGTCGCATCCCGATTTCGGCTAATTTGCCTCGCATCGACATCAGTTCAAATTTTTTGACCTCTTTATAATTTGGATAAACTTTGACCGCTTGACCTGCATTGTAAACCAATGGCCTCCGGATCAAACCGAAAATCGGACCGTCGCAGGCAACATTGATATGATGAAACATATAATCGCCGCGCTGATCCGGTGTAATACGATACGTCAATTCCTTCCGCTCGCGGCGCTTCAACCGCTCTCTGAAAATCACGTTTCTTAATTCAAATTCATCCGGCGGCTCGTCACGAATCGTTAACGACAGACTCTGCATGGAACGATTTTCGATATCAAGTATGACCGTGTTCGGCACGCCTAACGCCAGCTTGGACGTAACATGACGCGAAACCAGAATCTGCTGATCATTGGGAATTTGAAAAAATTCAATTATACAGCCACAAGCCGTTAGTAGGACGATCCCGATGGATACATACACTGCGACCGGATCGATGACACCATACAACATGCATACTGCCGAAAGAAAAAGCAAAATAATGGTTCGGGAAGTAAACGTCATCGTCAGTTTTTGGAATATTTAAGCTATGAAAAAGTGAAAACGTTGGCTACGGGAATATAGACAAGGAGAAGGTTAAAATCTAAAGCAAAAAAAATTACGGTTATTTAATTACCAAACCGCGTTTTAAAAGTATTTACGACAAAATCCACTTGTTCGTCAATGGTCATGGCTGAATTATCCAACTCAATCGCACCAGCCGCTTTCACAAGAGGACTTTCCTCACGATTTGAGTCCAGTTCATCGCGTGAACGAATATCAGCTATCATATCTTCCAGCGATATGTGAGTACCTTTAGCGGCCATTTCTGTCTGCCGGCGTTTGGCGCGCTCTTCAACGTTAGCCGTTAAAAAGAATTTCAATTCGGCATTCGGAAAAATGACGGTACCGGCATCACGGCCATCGATTACAAAACCACCCTGTTTTCCGATCTCGCGCTGCTGTTTCACGAGAAATTGACGGACTTCGCGTATACTGGAAATTGCGCTGACATTTTGAGTAACGGCAATACTGCGAATATCTTCGGAAACATCACGCCCGTTTAAGAAAGTTTTCTGCGTCCCGTTTTCGTACGTTAATAAAAGCTGTACATCAGGAAGCAAAGCAATGATATCTGCAACATGGCTCGGGTTGATTTTTTTTTCCAATACAGCGAGCGTTATGGCACGATACATCGCACCGGTATCAAGATACGTGTAATTGATTTTTCTGGCTACTTCTCTGGCCGTGGTACTTTTTCCGGAACCAGCCGGACCATCCAGCGTAATGATTATTTTTTTCACGACGCCAAACCAACGATTTTTTTCAACGCATCCACTTCCTGAGGTTTAAGATTTCTCCATTGGCCATATTTCAATTTACCGAGCATCAATGGACCATAACGAATGCGATAGAGCTGGCGCACTTTAAACCCTAGCTTGCGGAACATGCGTTTAACTTGTTTATTTTTGCCCTCGTGGATCGTAATTTCAACCGCTTCTTTGGCTAATTTTTTGGCCTTACACGGCGAGGTTGTGCCGTCGAACAGCCGGACGCCTTTACGCAGAATGATGAGTTCTTTCTCGGTAATACGTTTATTTAAAACGGCAATGTAGGTTTTTTCAACACCAAATTTCGGATGCGTAAGCCGGAAAGATAATTCGCCATCGTTGGTCAGCAACAAAAGCCCTGTCGTGTCATAATCCAAACGCCCTACAGGAAAAATCCGCTCACTGATTTTGATCAGGTCAACAACCGAGTCGCGTCCTTTTTCGTCTTTTACCGTCGTGACGTAATTCAGAGGTTTATGCAATAAAATGTAAATGTTTTTTTGTTTGAGATGAATACGCTTACCATCGACCATGACTTGATCAAGTTCCGGATCCACTTCCGTTGCAAGATCGGACACCGGATGCCCGTTGATCGTCACACGGCCTTCGAGAATAATATCTTCACTGCTTCTTCGGCTTGCCAGTCCGGCTTCAGCTAAAAATCGATTCAGGCGCATCAGAATTTTTCCGCTGAAATTTTACGTTTGTCGTTATTTGCATCAGTATCTACGGTGTGACTGGCCAATGACTTCAGATCGGGTTTTGCGGCCAATGCTTTGGCGTACGAGTCACGCCAACGTAAATTCAGCTCGGCAATTTCCCCGGGTTCACGAATCGATTTAATATGTATGAGGCATTCAGCCAGAATTTCTTTCTGAGTCTCTACATCAAACGGAGCCCCAAACAGCTGGCCAAAAGGAAACCGCACCAGAATGGTTCTCGGCGGCTTAGCATTTTGACAAACAGTTTTAAGCGAACTGACCATGACAGTACTGATCTCGGCTTCTTCGATTTCACGAGCCATCAGTGCCGCCGTCTGGTGTCCAAGCGCGCCTACCGGCGTAATCACCACGACGTCCACGAGGTATTTCTGTAATAATTTAATGATTTTCGGAACGGTATCGTTGATAATCGCCTTCGGATCTTTGGTTTCACCCATCACGCTGAAATGCGATTCGGAAACAGCGCTGATCTTTTTTTCTTTTTCCATCTCCAATAAACGGTCCAAAGGAAAATTGCAATTAAAATCAAGGTTGACTGAATCTTTCAGATCGTAATATTTGTGTGAAATCCTGATTTCTTCCTGTGTAATGATTTTTTTAATTTCACGAAATGACGGATCGCCGTTTTCATCGGCCAAATTAAAATGTTTGGTTTGTTTCCAGGGATACAAGCCGGCTGTTGTGATCAACGCAACTTTGGCTTCTGAAATATCTTTGCTCAAATGTTTCCACGGAGCGTCCTGATTGACTACCCACGTATAATCTTTTAATAATCGGTTTTCCATAACTCACCTCTTACCTTGTTCAGTACAATTGATCATCATTTGAACTATCCGGCATTCTCGTTTTTTTCTTCCGAGGCCTCAGTTGATTGAACGATGTTATCAACCTGCGCTTCCTGATCATTGCCGGAAGCTGATTCAGCCGATACTTCCGTATTGGCTTCTTTTAATTTATTACCGGTAAAATCAAATTCCATTGTTTCGGCAAATTCTTTGTCTTCACGCAAAATGTCTTCGATTTCTTTTAATTTCGGTAATTCCGAAACGGCATCGAGGCCGAAATGCTCGAGAAACTGTTTAGTCGTGCCGAAGAGAAGCGGTTTGCCCGGTGCATCTTCACGCCCGACCACCGTGATCAGGTTTTTTTCCATGAGCGACCGCAAGGTCCAATCGGCATTGACGCCGCGGATCTTTTCGATTTCAGAGCGCGTGATCGGCTGCCGATATGCTACGATCGCCAGCACTTCCAACGATGATTGCGACAATTTTTTCTCAGCTTTAGATGCAAATAACCGTGCAACCCATTTATCATACTGCGGGTGCGTTGCAAATTGAAAACCGCCGGCAATTTTGACAATCCGTACGGCCATGCCGTGTTCTTGGTAATTTTTGTTAAGCACGTCAATCGCCGTCTTAACTGTCGCTTTACTGATCTCTTCACGCTGAATGCACTCGACAATTTTTTCGATTGGCAACGGTTCGGTCGATGCAAATACAATTGCCTCAACAACATGTTTGACGTCAACACCGTCAATAATAATAGGCTCGTAGCTCAAAACCCTTGCATCCTCCTGATTTATTTTGAAAAAATCCGTTTAACAAACGAAACAATTTTCTTAAAAAAGTTTTTTATCACTGAATTTTTCTGAATATTTTCGTCATCAACCTGTTTGGGCTTCGATACTTCCGTTGCAGTTTTTGCTTCGATGGCCTCGAATTCTACAGTATCAATACTCTTCTGTTCGGATGAATCAGTTGTTTGTATTTCGTCTTCAGATTCAATCACGCCTTGACTATCAATTTCTTCAACCATTTTCGGCTCATTTGGCTGCACGGACTCAATATTACTTTCGACGACGCCTTTATGGACCTCCTCTTCAGTAAGATCCGAAACCGTTTGTTCATCTTCAATAACTGGTTGATCGGCGACTTGTTTGGTCAATCCTTCTGGAAAGTACGAGGCCATGATTAATTCTTCTTCTTCCCTGAGTTCATCTGCTTCTTCTTTTTTTCTTTTTTCTTCTTCAAGATCATTCGCCTCTTCCAAATCTTCGATTGCTGATTCTTCCTCGATAAGTTCGTGATTTAAAGCACCATCTGATGTACCGTCATTTACGTTCACAACAGAGTCTTGAATTTCATTTTGAGTTTCTTCATGCTGATCGGCAACCGGTTTAAACATCTTATCATCTTCGATTGACATATCGTGAGTTTGCGGTGCAACGTTATCATCGGAGACAAACTCTTCTTGCAAATCTTCTTTTGCTAGCGTATCTGTTTGAGTGTTTTGTGATAGAATTTCTTCGGTTTGTATTTCATTTTCAATAACCGACGAAGCAATATCAGATTTAGCTTCAATGACTTGCTCGACGCCGATTTGCGTTAATGTATTTTCATTTTGAGGCAAAGCCGACTCATCTTCAATCAGCACCTCTTCATGGGAAACATCTGCAGAAATCGGTTGTTCTGAAAGCTCCACTTCAGGAGAAATTGTTGTAATATCCGTTTCAGCAACATCCGCATCTTCCTGAGACGCTAGTTCCGGCAATGCATCATCTTTGAATTCAGAAGCTTTGTAAATCCAAATATCGTCAAAAATCGACGCCTGCCGGATGGCAATATCTCCTTTTTTTACCAAATCTAAAAGAGCCAGGAAGGTTACGACGATTTCTATTTTATCCATGGCTTCGCACAGTTCCGTAAAAAGATAACAATTGCGATCACGGAAAAAATCCATGATATACTGAATCTGCTGCTCAATCGTGACATTGAGGCGCTCGACGCGATGAAAAAACGGTTTCGGTTTTTTCTCCATCGCTTTTTTGTAAGCGGTCAATAAATCAAAAAACGAAATATCCTTTAGCCCGATCGCTTCCTCTTCGTTTCTCGGCAGTAAATCAAAATTAAAATACGTACGGCGATAAACTGTTCGCCAATACTCATCCAGTTCTGACAACGTTTTGGAGGCTTCTTTAAATTGACGGTATTCGATCAGACGGCGGGACAACTCCTCGCGCGGATCCATCATTTCTTCTTCTTCCTCTTCGGAGGGATCGGGCGGGAGCATCGATTTCGCTTTGATGCGCATCAACGTTGCCGCCATCAGAATAAACTCGCTCGCAATATCGAGATTTAAATCCGTCATCAATTGCAGATATTCCAAGTACGATTTGGTAATCCGTGAGATCGGAATATCGTATATATTCAGTTCATCTTTCCGGACGAAAAAAAGCAGAAGATCCAGCGGGCCTTCGAAATTTTGTAGTTTTATTTTGTAAGCTTGCGACATATTATTTTTCGTAATCCAATGGAATATTGCCGATTCCTTTTTTCTTCATCAACGCTTCAATTTCTTTCGGCTCACGCGGCGCTTTTTCGCTTAAATTAATTGCGCCATCGGTCGTTATCAAAATATCATCCTCGATACGCACACCGATATTCCACCATTTTTTATCGACCGGGCTGCCTTCCGGAATATAAATTCCGGGTTCAACAGTCGTGAAATATCCCGGCGAAAAGTCTGTTGCAAATCCCTGAGGATCGTGAACGTTCAGGCCTATGGAATGCATATATCCGTGCAAGGTATACCGTTTGGCTTCTTTACGATCTTTAATTAATCCAAGATCGAGGAGGCCATTCTCCAGCACTTCCGTAATTTTAGCCGAAACTTCTCCGTAGTTTGCTCCGGGTTTGATCATTGTTATTCCGGCTTTTTGTGCATTCAGCACTATCTGATAAATGGCCAATTGTTCTGTAGAAAATTTTCCGTTGACCGGAAACGTGCGTGTGACGTCGGCCGTATAGCCATGATATTCCGCCGCCATATCGATCAGCAGCAATTCACCGTCTTTCATCGGTTTGCGGTTAGGACGGTAATGCAGAATAACGCTATTCTCACCGGCGCCGCAGATCGAACCGTAGCCCTCATGCTCGGAACCGTTTTTTGTAAAAATGTACTCCCCGACCGCCCGTGCTTCATATTCGAACATTCCAGGCTCGGTGCTTTTCATCATTTGTATATGTCCGTCCACTGAAATTCCGATCGCTTTTTTGAGCAATTTAATTTCATCTTCCGTTTTGATCGAGCGCATTTCGTTAACAATAGGATCGATGTCATGAAATTTTCTATCGCCGGTTTGATCGCTCCGGTATTTCAAGAGTACTTCAGTCATACGCTTCAATGGCTGATGTTCGATAGCTGTATAAATGTCAGGCAAATATACGTTATCTAGTTTTTTATTGGCTGACAATTGCGTCGTAATTTTTTTGAAAATCAATGCGAAATCATCATTAACAAAAGCCGTATCTACTCCCAGAATTTGCATTGTCCCGCTAGTTCCGAATCGGCGGCCGTTACGGGTTTCCTTATCTAAATCACGCGGATTGACGAATAACACCGAAAAAATTGGTTTTCCTCCATCGGCCAACCGGATACCATCCGGTATAAACATAAAAGCACAGTCTGACTCCTGCATACCGGTAAGATAATATATATTGTTATTATATCGATAGTTGTAATACGAAGCTTCGCTGCGAATCCGCTGTTCCGAAGCTAAAAGCAAAACCAAACTATTAGGCAACAGTCGTTTGGCCAATTCGGTACGGCTGCCCTGGTGAAATTCTTTAGTCAACAAATCAGTATCGTAAACTTTGGGAATGCTTAACTCCTGACCCGTTGCCAAATGACAGGCCATAAAAATTAGTAAAAGACAAACTATTCTCATCGCCAATGCCCCCGTTGAATTTCTTCGACGCGATCGGCCAGATCGCACATAAAATTAATTAAAGTTTCGAGCTTCTCTCCAAAAGAGCTTGAAGCCAGTGTATTCGCCGCTTCATAGTAAAATTGCTGGCCGTTTAATTTAACGCCGAAAGCCGTATACCGTTCGGCCATTTCAAGAAACTGTTGCTTGATCCCTGGAGAAAGAAAATTGGTCACCATCGTCTCATTATTTGATTTGATAATAAATTCCTTATCAAATATTTCATCGCCGATTTGAATGTCTTGCATCCCAAGCTTGGTAGCCAGCGTCGTAAAAAAACCTTGTTCGAAAATATTGAATTCAAAGTTAGCCGAATTATTAACGCTGATTGTGAAAGCGGTGTACGTCGTGGTGGAACGATTTTTACCGCAGCCTGACGTTCGTGTGAACATGTATACTCTTAAAGCGTGTTTGCGATAATTCCCTGACAAAGAAGGAAATCCGCCGAAATACCCTTGCGGAATCTGTGCCGGGCATCCGAGCTTTTCTGCAAATACAGCAAAATTTTCACGCAACTTTTGTTTTTGCCTGATACCAAAAAGGAAAATTAATACGGCTATGCCCAGAAAAAAGAATACAAAAAAAGGAATTATTAATTGTTCAATATTCATACCGAAATCTTGGACTTCTGTTCAAAATCACACGAGGCGCATAGCGTGACGTACTTTTTGCAAAGTCCCGGAAGCAATCTCGCGAGCGCGATCCGATCCTTCTTTGATAATTTTTTCAACACCGGATCGATTGCTTTCCAATTCACGACGCTTTGCTCTGAACGGTTCAAGTTTTATAGCAATTTTTTCGCCCAGATTTTTCTTGCAAGCTACACATCCTAGTTCGCCGGTACGGCAAGTAGCTTCAATCGCGGGAGCCTCGTTATTGTTAAAAACTTTATGATAGGTGAAGACCGAACATATTTCCGGCCGGCCGGGATCGTTTTTTCGCAATTTTTGCGGATCGGTCACCATTTTTTTTACTTGAGCCTGGATGGTATCGTTGTCGTCGGACAGGTAAATGCAATTGTTCAGACTTTTACTCATTTTCATATTGCCGTCAACGCCCGGCAATCGGGGCGTGGGCGTGAGCTTGTGCTGAGGTTCCGGAAATTGATATCCATTGGCGCCGTATAAAAAATTAAAACGACGGGCGATTTCACGGCTGATTTCAATATGCGGTACCTGATCCTCGCCCACCGGCACCGTATCCGCTTCATACACAAGGATATCCGCCGTTTGTAACACAGGATATCCCAAATGCCCAAAATCAATTTTCATCATATTTTCATCGGTCGTTTCATCGATAAGCCCCATGGCACGGGCTTGCTCCTTCACCGTCGGATTACGGATCAACCAAGGCGTCGGCGTGATCATCGACAAAAGCAAATGCAATTCCGCATGTTCTTTGACGTGGGATTGCACCATGATAATGCTCCGTGCCGGATCGATACCGACGGAAATCCAATCTACGGCCGTATCAAAAATATTTTCCTGCAACGTGGACGTGTCTTTGTAGCCCGTCGTGAGCGCATGCCAGTCAACAATTCCGTAAATCGTTTCGTATGAATCCTGAAGTTTAACCCAGTTCTCCAAAGCGCCAACTAAGTGACCCAGATGCAATTTACCGGTCGGGCGCATTCCGCTAAAAATCCGTGGCAATTTTAAATAGTCCTTTCCTTAGAATTCGTTGAAATCAAACAACCATAATGAAATAACGAGGGAGAATATTCCGGAGTGAAAAACTCTAACTCAATTCGCTCATATTGTTGATGTCTCGTGCGCAAAACGTTGCCGATCTATAATTAAGCCATAAATAAATAAGGCTTCCATCGAACATCCGTTGTATACGCGTGGCTTTGGATGAAGCTGAGATGATGCGGTTTACGGGGTTTGGACAGCAACGGCATCGCGGCCTCTTCAGGCGTTTGATCGCCTTTTTTATTATTGCATTGAATGCAGGCCGTCACCAGGTTCTCCCACGAATCCTTACCGCCCCGAACTTTTGGAATTATATGATCCACCGTCATCGCTCGCGATTTCGTTCCGCAATATTGACATTGAAAAGCATCCCGCTTCAAGATGTTTTTCCTGGACAACATAATTCCTCTTTGACGACGATGAACGAAATCACTCAATCGGACAATGCTCGGATAAGGAAATGATTGTGAAATCGAGCAAATAGCCTTGCCTTCCATCACTTCGATAATTTCCGCTTTACCTAGGAAAATGAGAATAATCGCCTTCTTGACATGGCAGATAGTCATCGGCTCATAGTTCTGATTTAATACGAGCACATGCCCGCCCAACGACATACAAAAACCACCAATGCTTTCGGTTAGTTAACGGATAAAAAAACTGTAAGTTACTGAAAAAAAAGATACATCAAAAAGATACGTATGTCAAGAGATGTTTTTTAAATAAGACCCGATAAATGTTGATTTTAAGGCCATCGACAGGCATCCGTTATTTCCAATAACGCCGGTA
This sequence comes from bacterium, assembly GCA_019695335.1. Classification (NCBI taxonomy): domain Bacteria; species bacterium. The sequence goes on along the minus strand of JAIBAF010000001.1, from coordinate 98,815 downwards.
CCATTCCGCGGCCTCATCTTCCAATAAAGGCCCGATTACTTCAACTTTTCGCCCGCCGGTTGCCAACAGCGTACGGCATGGAAGCGTTAGCCCAATGGATTTTTGTGATTCGCCGACTATTTCATAAAAACGCTCGTTGCTGAGCCCGTAAACCAAACGTCCAATACCGCTCCAATAGATCGCCGCGGTACACATCGGACAAGGTTCGTGGCTGGCAAACACCGTACAAGAATTCAAAAAATTAAAATCAACGGATTGCCGAAGGCTTTTAATAAGGTTGACTTCAGCGTGTCCTAGAGGATCATTGTCTGTAACAACTGTATTTTCGGCTTTTGCAATCACTTGACCTTTTGCATCAACCAAAATTGATGCAAAAAGAAGGTTCCCGTTCAACTGTGACTGGCGGGCTAATGTAAACGTTTGACGAAGTAGTTCAATATCGTCCATACTATCAACGTTTGGGGGTATATTTAATAATTTCGGCTTTTTCAAGTGTCATCAGTACACCGCAATTTGCATCATAAATGAGCTTATCCAATTCAGGCAATGCCAACCTGATTTTTTCTTCAGTATCGACAATCTCGATCACGATCGGCAAATCTTCGGACAATCGTAGTATTTTGGCCGTGTGCACTCTCGAATTAGCTCCGAATCCTTCGATGCCCCGTAAAACCGTCGAACCGGCCAAACCGAGTTCTTTTGCTTTGAATACAATAGCTTCATAAAGCGATTGATTGCCGTATTTATCCAATTCTCCGACAAAAATCCGGAGCAATTTTCCTTCACCCTCGATTTTCATACGTTTTTCTTCATGATTATTTAATCAAAAAAAATCCGAACCACACTGCCAATAATCCGATGATCATACTGCCAATCATATTGACCATTGCAAAGAAAATTTCACCGTCACGAAACAACGCAAACGTTTCATATCCAAACGATGAAAAAGTGGTAAACCCGCCGAGCAAACCGATGGTTAGAAAAACTCGCCATTGTGAATCGATGATAAATTTTTCCGACGCTCCGGCAAATAACCCGATAAGAAAACATCCCAAAACATTAACGATAAATGTTCCATAAGGAAACGAGGCGTCTGTAAATCGATACACTGCACCTTGTAACGCGTAACGGCTGACTGCGCCAATACCTCCGCCTATAAAAATAAGTAAGTAATTCATATCCAATACACGTCGCACGCGGTTACAAGGAAATATAAAACGCTGATGATTCCATTCATATTCATAAAAGCAATATTCACTTTCGACAGGTCGTGCGGCTTGACTAAAAGCTGTTCATACAAAAGCATAGCGCCAATTACAATAACGCCAAGGAAATATAACCATTGCAAAACAAGAAAATACCCGACCAGTATCAACAATGAAAAAGATAACAAGTGAAATAATCGCGAAATCCAAAGCGCATTGGAGATTCCAAATGTTTTAGGAATGGAAAATAATCCGGTTTCTTTATCAAATTCATAATCCTGACACGAGTAAATGATGTCAAACCCGGCAACCCACGCCAGTACAGCGCATCCGAGCATAAACGCAAACCAATTCCATTCGCCGCTTAATGCGATCCACGCCCCTAAGGGTGCGACACCAAGCGCAATGCCCAGAAAAACATGCGACCAGGATGTAAATCTTTTAGTCAGAGAATAAAACAGTACGATCGCCAACGCCAACGGTGACAGATAAAAACATAGCTCATTTAAAAAATAAGACGCTACTATCAACAATCCAGCCGACAAAGTGACAAACAATGCGGCTGTACCTTTCTCAATTACGCCACGCGGAATTTCTCGATTGGCCGTTCTTGGATTTTTTGCATCAAATGAAGCATCGACGATTCTATTAAATCCCATGGCGGCTGTTCGCGCACCGACCATCGCCATAACAATCCAAAATATTTTTTCGATGCTCAGAGGATGTTCGCGTGACGCCAACACCGCTGATGTGAGCGCGAACGGCAGGGCAAAAATCGTATGAGAAAATTTGATCATCCTGCCAAAAACAAGAAGTTTTGAAATCATAAATTGGATTTAAAAATTGAATTCTTTTTGAATGGATTGACGAAATTCATCAAAGGAAGTTTTTGGAAGGCCATGACGCAGCGCTTCATTCAAATAATGGCGGGACTGGATTTCATCGCCGCGAAATAAAGCCAGCACGGCATAATATTTGAAAGCCAGTGTATATTTCGTATCAATAGTCAATGCACGTTTTAAATGATTTTCCGTAGAGTCCAATTCTTTTTTATGTAAATAGGCTATCGCTAGATACGTCAGTGCTACGGCTTCTACTTTAAAGGAATAAAGACCCGACGAAAAAAACATCAGCCATTTCAGTAACGGCACAGTTTGTATTTTTTGGAGAAAACTATTAAATAATTCGATTGAACGATCGTATTTACCGCGTATTAATTGTTTTTTGCCTCTGAAAAAATCCCTCCAGAAATATTTGACCAAACGGCCCGGCAACAGGAAAATCACGGCCAAGAACAATAACTGATAAAACTCCAGTTGGTAATTGGTCACCAGGTAAGCAAAGGCGGAAAGCAAAACAAGCCAGATAATAAAATATAAAACGCGGTTGCGTGCAACGCGATGCTGAAACATAATGGGTCGTGGTTAAAATAACGTAAAAGAATAAGAATAAAATTTATTCATATCAAGAGAGAAAGTCCGGAAAAGTTTACCTTGAATGATTTAGCCCGTTCTCTTAAATTGCGTGCGCAAATTTTTATTTATCTACTTCGGAACGGACTTATGAAAATTCTCTCATGGAATGTGAACGGATTGCGCGCCGTAGCAAAAAAAGGTTTTTTCGATTGGTTACAAAAAACTGATCCCGATATCATCGGTATGCAGGAAACCAAAGCTCAGCCGGATCAATTGGATGAATCTTTACTGAAACCCGATCATTATCACGCCTACTACCACTCGGCACAAAAAAAAGGTTACAGCGGCGTGGCGACATTCAGCAAAATTGAACCGAAAAAAATTCAATACGGGTTCGGAATTGAAAAATTCGACTCTGAAGGCCGTGTATTGATGACCGATCATGATAATTTTATTTTATTTAATATTTATTTCCCTAACGGAAAAAAAGATCAAGAACGTCTCGATTATAAAATGGAATTCTACGAAGAAATTCTCAAACACTTCGATGGCTTAAGATCACAAGGGAAAAAACTTGTCATTTGCGGCGATTATAATACGGCTCATAAAGAAATCGATATCGCACGCCCGAAGGAGAACGAAAGAATTTCCGGATTTTTGCCAATTGAACGGGCGTGGATGGACAAGCTCGTCGAACATGGCTACATCGACACTTTCAGACAATTTAATAAAGAAGCGAATCAGTACTCGTGGTGGGATTTGCAAACGCGTGCGCGTGAAAGGAACGTAGGCTGGAGGATCGATTATCATTTTATTTCTGATAACCTTTTGCCTCATCTCAAAAACGCGTGGATAATGCCGGAAGTTATGGGCTCGGATCACTGCCCGGTTGGTATCGAGCTTGAATTCTGAGCCGATTTCATTTATTTGGCCTTCAGAAGCAAATAGACGGCGGCTCCAAGATTGATCTGCAATCCGATAAAACCAATGGTAGAATAACGGTCGTATTTTTCAGTACGATTCTCAAGTTTTGCCTGCAGCTCGCGATCCCCTGTTCGCCGGGCTCTTTTCGCTTTTTCAAACGAATTATCTGCTTTGTTTTTATAATAAGCTGCAAATCCGCCCGATGTAATTCCCAAAATCGCTGTAATAATCAACCAATTTTTGTTTTTCCCAATCCCCCGTTCTTTCCATTCTACAGTCTTGAATTCATTATCATGGCGATTGGATGCGTAGGGATCTTTTGGAGTCAACGTTATCAAGATAGAATTCTTTTGAAGAACTGAATCCGTTACAAAAAAACTAAAATCATCGTATCCTGATTTTTGTAATACAAGCGATTGATTCTTGTATTGTAATAATTCAAGCGGCATCGGCGTATTCCCGAGTGAAATTCCGCCGGCTATAACCGAAGCGTCGTGTGGATAGGAATTGACGAGAGTTAGAATCGGAAATTCAATTGCCAAGGTTATTGTTTCATTTGCACGAACTTCTACGCTACGGAAGAAATCGGTCTGAAGATAATCAAAACGGCGCGGATTTTTGACCACGATCGAATGTAAACCTGGCGAAAGCATGACTTGATAAGGCAAATCACGGGCGTGCACACTGTCATCTATTATGGCGCCTGCAACCGGTATTGAGGAAGTCAAAATCACCACGCCTTTTCCTTCATCCTTTTGCGACCATAAAACGGTAGGACAAACGGAAAATAAAAAAATAATATGTAGTAATTTTTTTGTCATTTCATTCCTAATCCTGCCGGACGAAACGCAAACACGTTATTGTTCTCAGCTGCAATAAAAATATAATCACCTAAACGGGCCGGATTGGTCTTGATCCGACCATTGGTCTTGTATTGCCATTCGGCAAGCCCGGTAGTTGAATTAATCGCATAAAAAACTTTATCCTGTGATCCGACGAAAACATACGTCGGAGTCACTAACGGTGCCGTACTAATCACACCATTCGTTTTAAATTGCCAATCCACGGCTCCATCGTTTTTGTTGAGCGCATATAAATAACCGTTCGTTGAACCAACATAAACTCTGTTGTTGTCCGTCGATGCCGAAGCAAAAATATTTCCCGGTAAAGGATTCTCCACTTTAAATTGCCATTTCACCGAGCCATCGGATAAATTAAGCGCGTAAAAATTACCATCCGTAGTTCCTACAAACACATACGGATCATCAATCACTGGTGCGCTTTGGACAGGACCGTCGGCTTTGAATGCCCAGTTTAATTGCCCGGTATAGCGATTCAGCGAATAAACTGTTCCGTCGTCACATCCAAAAAAAACGTTAACGGTATGAACGCTTGGAGACGATTTGGTCGGTTTTTTAAGAGAGTATTTCCACTTCACGCTGCCGTCGCTTAAATTGACACAATAAAAATTTTTATTTTGCGATCCGACATAGATATAGTCATCGGCGACAAGCGGATTCGATTCAATAGCACCGAGATCTTTAGCATAGGTATGTTTTCGTTCCATCAAATTGTAAGCAATGAGCGTATTTTTACCATTGCTTAAGCCGTAAACGGCTGAATTACCGGTTAAGCACATGCCTGCCGACGACGGGTGCGTATACCGAATCCGACCGATGATCTTCCCATTGCTCATCCAGACAGCATACATGCGGCCATCCAATGTTCCAAAATAAATAATGCTGTCTTTAGCAGCAATGGCCTCATTGACAGCAGAAGAAACAGAAATTTTCCACGCTAATTCCAGCGGAGGCTGAATGGGTGTATTGCGGAAACCGGTCCGGCCTGCATTTCCGCCCATGTTGGCCCAACTTTCAGTTTGAGTCTTTCGGTAATACCGGCCAATACCAATGCTGCCGCTCGTTCCGCACGACGCGAAGATGGCTGCAACGATTATCCATGTAAAATACTTCATAAGTTAAGTAATGTAATACGGAATGATTTCATGAGCAATGAAATATTGATAAAAGCTCTGTTTCGATCAATGCCCAATATATGTCACGAAAAAAAACTCTTAGTCATCATTTATGACTAAGAGTTTTTCATTCAAAAGCTATTCGTAAATAAAGCGCTAATGACTTCCTTTGAATTCATTAACCAACGACTGGATACTGGCTTTTGCATCGCCAAAAAGCATCCGAGTATTTTGTTTAAAAAATAAAGGATTATCAACCCCGGCAAATCCGGGATTCATCGAACGTTTTAGAACAATAACAGTACGGGATTTATCGACATCGATAATCGGCATCCCGAATAACGGGCTGCTCTTATCTTCTCTCGCTGCAGGATTGACTACGTCGTTAGCGCCAATGATCACACTTACATCGATTGTTTCCATCATAGGATTGATCGCATCCATTTCCATCAATTGATCGTAAGACACATTCGCTTCTGCCAATAATACATTCATGTGACCGGGCATACGGCCTGCAACCGGATGAATCGCATAACGCACTTCGCATCCTTTTTTCTCCAATAGTTCGGCCAGCTCACGTACGGTATGCTGTGCCTGCGAAACTGCAAGCCCATAACCGGGTACAAATACAACGGATGATGCGGCCTCCAAAACCAAATACGCATCGCTTGCACTCATCGGTTTAACTTCGCCTTGTATTACCTGGCCTTGTCCTGCCGTCGTCGCGCCAAATCCGCCGAAAAATACATTAGCCACCGAACGATTCATAGCTTTACACATAATGATCGTCAGAATGATCCCGCTTGCTCCGACTAAAGCGCCGGCTACAATCAGAAGGTTATTGATCACAACAAATCCCGATGCGCACGCGGCCATCCCTGAATAACTATTCAACAAACAAATTACAACCGGCATATCGGCGCCACCGATGGGTATCACGAGCATGATGCCCAGAAGCAATGATAAGACAACCATTGCAATATAAATCTGGTACCCTGAACCGGGTTCCATCGTAAATAAAATGCCGCCCAGGACGATTAATGCAACAATAGATCCATTGACGATATGCTGACCTTTGAATACCACGGCTTTGCCGCTGATAAATTTTTCTTCCAACTTCGCCCATGCAATGACACTACCTGAAAAAGTTATGGCACCAATCATCAGTGTTAAAAAAATGACAAACGCTCGGTAATGGCTCGTTTCAGGCATCAGGTGATATTCCGCCCAACTGACCAGTAAACTGGCCAATCCGCCGAAACCATTAAGCAATCCAACCATTTGCGGCATACCGGTCATCGGTGTCATGTAGGCTAATAAAATGCCTACGAGAGAACCAGCTGCGATGCCCCCCAATAGCCACGTAAAAGAAATGACTTCCGGCAGCATGACGGTTACAATGATTGCCGCTGTCATACCAATCGCAGAAATAATATTTCCTCGGCGTGCATTCTGCGGCGACGTCATCATCTTAAATCCGAGGATGAAGGTAATTGCCGAAAAGATGTAGACTAAATTAACCAACGTTTCCGTTTTCATGACTTGCCTCCTTTCGCTGCGCCGTCTTTTTTCTTGAACATGTGCAGCATGCGATCCGTCACTAAATAGCCACCGACCACGTTGATCATTGCAAATCCGACTGCAAAACCTCCCAGCATCATGCTGATTTCATGTCCTTCGCCAAGTCCCGCTGCTATCATCGAACCGAGAACCGTGATTCCTGAAATGGCATTCGATCCGGACATGAGCGGTGTATGCAATAAAGAGGGAACTTTTGAAATCACTTCGAATCCGAGAAAAATTGAAATCACCAAAATAAATAAAAAAAATAGTAATACTTCGTCGCTCACTTGATGAGCGGCCGGGTCTCCGGCTTCACCGGCCAATACCGGCATCGCCGAAAATATAATTGTTAAAATAAGAAGCAGTATGCGCATAGTATCTCCCTATTTGAAAATATTTTTCAAAGTTTCACTGAAAATTTGGCCATCGTATGTTGCCAACGCGCTCTTAAGAATATCATCATTGGGATCAAGCTTGAAACTTTTTGTCGCATCGTCCCAAAATTCGAGAATTAAACTGGTCAAATTACTTGAATACATTTGACTGGCGTGCACAGCAACTTTTCCCGGAAGGTTTTGGATTCCCAACACTTTAACATCGTTGAAATCCACTTCTTTACCCGGTTCCGCTCCCTCAACGTTGCCACCGCCTTCGATGGCAAGATCGACAATGATCGATCCCGGTTTCATTCTTGCAATCATATCCTTGGTAATAATGATCGGCGCTTTTCGGCCAAAAACTTGCGCTGTTGTGATCACAACGTCGGACAATCCGCATTGCTTAGTCATCGCTTCGCGTTGCTTGGCCAATTGTTCCTGTGTAAGTTCCTTAGCATAACCGTCTTTGGTTTGACCGGTCTCACCCAGATCCACTTCGACAAATTTAGCACCTAGCGAACGCACTTGCTCGGCCACAACCGGCCGCGTATCAAAAGCATCAACACGGGCGCCGAGTCTTTTGGCCGTCGCAATGGCTTGTAATCCGGCAACGCCGGCACCGATGATAAATACGCGCGAAGGATTGATCGTACCGGCCGGCGTCATCATCATCGGAAATATTTTATTAAGCCTTTCCGCCGCGAGAATCACAGCAACATAACCGGCAAGACTGGCCTGCGAACTCAGTGCATCCATCTTTTGGGCGCGCGTCGAACGCGGTATCATTTCCATACAAATGGAATGAATGCCTCCATCGGCCAATTTTTTAACCAAATCTTTTTCAGTAAACGGATCCAAATAGCTGACGTGAATAGAATTTTTTTTCAGCCATCCTATTTCTGCAACGGCGGGTTTTCGTAACCGTAAAACAATATCCCCTGAAGCGATCATACTTTTGCGATCGGTTGAAACAGATGCACCGGCTTGAATATAATCCTGATCAGTATAATTAGAGCCGATTCCCATGCCTGTTTCTATTTCAATCTGAGCGCCGCGTTTGACAATTTTCGCCACATCGGGCGGTATCATCGGCACTCGGCTTTCTCCCGGGAACGTTTCCTTAGGTATGACGATTTTCATAAACCTCCTTAACATAAAATAAGGACAGCTACCGGTGGGTACGAGTAACTATCCTTCTTGATTTCATCCATTATGCCTAATTAAAACCTGATTCTGAACGCTCCATTGTAAAAAAGGGTTCTATAGATTCAAATGACTTTTGTCATGTTTTGTCAAAGGCGATTTGTATCGAAACTCATTGCCTCCATTCTTTGATCAATGTTGCGATCAAAGCAGTCCACCCGGTTTGATGCGATGCGCCGAGCCCTTGTCCTGTATCACCATGGAAGTATTCATAAAAAAGCACATAGTCTTTCCAATGCGGATCAGTCTGAAATTTCTTGCTGGAGCCATGAACGGGGCGATGCCCTTTTTCATCGGGCAGAAAAATTCTGATCATACGATTTGCAAGATCTTCGGCCAATTTATATGGCGTAATTAATTTTCCTTCGTGCTGGATGCCATAATCTTTTCCAAATGCTTCGGAAAACTTCACCAGCGAATTGATCATAAAATAGCTTGTTGGAAACCAAATCGGTCCTCGCCAATTGGAATTACCGCCTTTGATTTTACTGATAGCTTCCGCCGGTTCGTAATGCACAACTTTATCACCAAAATAAAACGGATTTTTCTCGTGATATTTCGATAAACTTCGTAAACCTGCCGCCGATAAAAATTCATTGGGATCGGTAATACATTCCAGAATCCGTTTTAATTGATGCGAATCGACAATTGACAAAATATGCCGCCGATGTCCGTTGGTTTCATCACTATATACGCAACGCTGAACAATGTCAGGTCGGTTGCGGATAAACCAATCCAAATTGCTGATAAATTCTTTGTTCTCTTCGCATTCACGATCCTCCAGCACATCGATGGCATACATGGCAATTAAACCGACGAGTGAACGCACTTGAAATTTTTCGTAACCTTGGCCGTTGGGATAAACAAGTACGTCATAGAAAAACCCATCTTCTTCATCCCATAATTCTATGCCTTGTGCACCCATATTTTTCATAGCGGCGCCGACGTAGATATAATGCTGTACGAATTTTGTAGCCAGTCCTTCGTAAACTTTGTTGTATTTGGCTAATTCCAACGCAATGCGCATCAGATTCAGACAGAACATACCCATCCATCCTGTTGCATCAGACTGCTCGAGCGTCGCGCCGCCGGGCAATTTCTCGCTGCGATCGACAACCGTAATATTATCCAATCCCAAAAAGCCACCTTCGAAAACGTTATTGCCTGAACTATCGACTTTATTGATCCACCACGCGAAATTCATCAGTAATTTATGAAAACATTTTTCCAAGAAAATCAGATCGCCTTTGCCCGTTCTCTCTTTATCCATGGTATACACTTTCCATACGGCGCGCGCATGAACAGGCGGATTTAAATCTGAAAATTCCCACTCATACGCCGGAATCTGCCCGTTGGGATGCTGAAATTGTTCGAACAACATCACCCATAACATTTCTTTCGAGTATTCAATATCAATATCAGCAAACGCGATTGCATGAAACGCCAGATCCCATGCAGCAAACCACGGATACTCCCATTTATCGGGCATGGACAAAATGCGCATAGAATTCAAATGTCTCCAGTGAGAATTACGAATATTTTGGCGGGAATCTGGCGGAGCAAAATCCGGGTTATCCCCGATCAGCCAACGATTGACGTCATACAAATAAATTTGTTTTGTCCATAAAAGTCCTGCGTATGCCTGCCGCATGACGTTTTTTTCTTCAGCACTGGCTTTTGGAGGATAAACGTTTTCATAAAATGCATCGGCTTCTTTCTGTCGCACAGTCACCAGCGCATCGAAGTTATCAAACGGATTATTCAATACTTCCGAAGTCAAACGGAGCCGGAATACTTTGCATTGTTTGGCCGGAATCATTTGCTGATAATGGAAACACGACTTGGTTCCGTGATTTTCCGGATTGATGCATTTTTCTTTCTGAATGATGTAGCGATGAAACGCATCTTTGACATACGGTTTCGGGTTTGGAGCATGATACAATCGGTCAGTATTCGTCTCATTGTCGGTAAAGTACATGGCAGGAGAACCTTCGGCATATAAATACCGCTTGCCTAGCAAATAGAGAAACGGAAGATTTTTGAACGGTTCCATATTGGAATCGTCTGCTACTACGCTGACGAAATTTTTTCCTTTCGGTCCTATTTCAATTATCGGCTCGGAAGTTCTCGGATTAGTCCAGCCCCATTTATTACGAAACCAAAAATTAGGTACGAAATGAAACGGAGCGTCTTCCGGTCCCCGATTCCATACTTCGATCCTGATGTACACATCCTCCGGACCATTTTTAGCGTATTCGATAAATACATCAAAATAGCGGTCATCGTCAAAAATGCCTGTATCAAGCAATTCAAATTCGTCGCCCTGTCCGTTGCGTGAACGGTTTTCATCAATTAACCGCCGATAAGGATATTCACGCTGTGGATATTTGTATAAATATTTATTGTAAGCATGAGATGGAACGCTATCGAGATAGAAATAATATTCTTTGACATCTTCACCGTGGTTGCCTTCGTTGGGCGTCAGACCGAACAGCCGCTCTTTTAGAATCGGGTCTTTTTCGTTCCAGAACGCCGGCACAAATGTCAGCACCTGGTATCGGTCGCAAAACCCTGCGATACCGTCTTCGCCCCAACGAAAAGCTTTGCTGCGTGCCATATCGTGGCTGAGATAACTCCATGCGTCTCCGTTGTCGCTATAATCTTCGCGTACAGTCCCCCATGACCGCTCAGCCACAAACGGCCCCCAACGGCGCCACGGCGGAACGCCGGGTGTAAATTCTTTCATTCTGGCATGTTCCGGAGTCTCATTTGGCAGCGACAACTTCGCACGAAGCGCTTTGGATTCCTCAACGCCAAATAGCATGGTTTTTCCGGAAGACTTTTTTACGGGTGAATTCTTCTTAGGCTTTTCTACAGGCATGGGTCCTCGCCTCTGAAGTGAAAAGAAATGTTATAAAAGGATGGAAATGATTTTAAAATCTATGCGATGACCGAGACAATTGCAAGCCTAAATCTTGAAACCCTATTCATGATTTTTTTCATTGGCAATTACCATAACAAAAAAAATACCTGTGAATCGAAATTCACAGGTATTAAAGCTTACAACGAAATGGCCAATCATCAGCGCTTTCGTGCAAATGCCTTTTCGATGTAAAGCGCTGCATCCGGCGTTTTACAATTCGTCTCGCCGTGATCCACTTCGACTTTGCCGATGCGCTTGGCCGCTTGTTGAGCTGCTTCTTTTAGCGATTTATTTCGAATACCAATGGCGATCAAAGCGTTATTCATCGCATGTTTGGCAAAGTTTTTTCCATGATGAATCTTTTTTTCTATCACCGAAATCAGTTTTTTAAAATACTCATCTGAAAAACTATTTTTATCCATAGCCAAATACGCCATTAACATCCAGCCGGCTCGTCCAATCCATTCGTGCTCTGCCCGAATCCATTCTTCAGCTTTCTTTTTTGCCCACGGCGTCTGACAAACCCAACCTGCGTGCAGATCGGCTATTAAATAATAGGACAACGTTTTTGTCCATCGATCAATAAGCCGTTCTGTAGCCAGTTCGGGATCAACGATCATAGTCGCAAGGTGGCGGGCATCGGCGTTACCTGTTTTCCATAATTGTTGCGCTAAAGTATGATTTGTTTTTATTTTCTTTCTTAGCTGTTGCAAATTTGAAAAACTGACACCGTACATATTCGTGCCCATGCCATGCCGACGATAAACTTTTATGTTTTGATCTGTCCCCATGGTACGAAGTTCTTTCATAACTTCTTGAACTGTCATGCTCTGACCTGTTTTACCTTTATGGATTTTTGTCCTTGACCAATTCGTTCATTGCTTCAGTAATTTCTTCACGCGTGAGTCCACCTTCGAGCAATTTATTGTCAGAAACCTGCATTAAACGAGAGTAAAAAAGAATTCCGGCGTCTCTTGAATCGCGATCACCGGTAATAATAAGTTCGTGTAAAATATTTTCGGCTTTGTCGTATCGCCCGATAATTTCGAAATATCGAAAAAGCCGCCGGTTGAGAGACCCGGAAAATTCATTTTGATGCACTTTGTTTAACAGCCAAGAAATTTCGTCTGAAACTGATCCGTGGTCATTGGGATTTTGATTAACAGTTTCAATATTTAAAACCAGTGCCTGGCGATAGCGAGACGACGGGGTTAACCCTTTCGATTCAAGCAATTCTCCTTCCGCCTTAAAAACACTCGCAAGTGCTTTACAACGCGCACGATCAAAACCATTTTCCGATGTCAACAGTTTAATCAGATCTTCTTCAGAAAAATTTTTTATAATCGGATAATCTTTACCAAATAATAGTTGACCGGCATGGTCGAGCTCTTTCTCGGCATCATCAAAAAATTTTTGTTCCTTAAGGAGTAACGCCTTCGCAAGAACTTTCGCAAACGTATCGAGCATCCGTAGAATATAATCGCGTTGGATCATAACGATTCAATAAAACGAGCAATCAGAATGACGGCAAATACCAACATGAGTAAACCGGTTAGCGCACGAGTGATCACTTCCCAAGCAGGCGTTGTAAAACGTGCTCCAAATTTCACAGCAGTTGACAATACAATTCCCCATGTCGCTGCACCGGTTACCACCGAGATTGCCAAAATAACTGAATCTAACAATGTCAAAATCTCGCCGGATTGAGAGCCCATCACGGCCAGCCAGAATGCCATATTCCACGGCGACACCAACGCCATCGTCAAACCGAGCCAGTACCCGGCTTTAGCCGACTGGGGTTTGCCGTCAAATGCCATTGGCTCTCCCTTCATTCTTTTTTTCCACTCACGCCAGGCACCGTTTAAAAAAGTATAAGCTAAATACATTAACAATGAAAAACTGACCACACTCAAAATCGGTCTCACCCAATCTTCTTTGAGCACAGCGCCCACACCTGCCGCTACAACCAGTGCCCACAAAAAATCTCCTGTGCAAGCACCTAAGCCGACCACGTATGCCTTCCAAAATCCTCCAGTGAGTCCGCGACGAATCATCTCCGTATTGATAGGACCAGGCGGCCAAGCTACTGACCATCCAAGAATAAAGCCTTTTATCATTATTGCCAGCATGCGTTCCGCCTCAAGTAAGAAATTAAAATGTAAGATCATCAATTTTGGTCATTAGAATAGGGCAAGTAAAATAATCGTAACCGTACGAAAAAACAAGTTTAACTTTAAATAAAAAAGCCCGCGATTGCTCACGGGCTTTTTGAATACTTATTTTTCTTTTTTCTTTTTTTTCTTTTTCTTATCGGCTTTTTTATCAATTACTTTTTTTGAGTACCGGCTCCTTCACTGAATTTACGTGCCAGTTCTTCTTCAACTTTTGCTTCTTCAAGACGCCCTGTTTCTTTATACAATGTCGCCAGCATGATGTGAGCTTGTGCCATATCAGGCTTCAACGCAATTAACGCCAATATAGAATTCTCAGCCTGTTTCATCAGTCCATAATCACGGTATAAAGCTGCGGTCAAAAGATACCACTGAGGATTGGTATTATCGCCATTACAAACTTTTAAAATTTCTTTCAAATCCTCTTCCATTGTCGACTTATCGTCAGGATTGATCAGTGAAAAAGTCACTTGAGGAGAAACGTCTTTGCCTTTAGCGTCTTTGACAATCCAGATGTACCGTTCTTCTTCTTTTAACTTCGGAGCCGTTTTAGGATATACGACTTCCGTTACACCAGAAACTGGAATTTCATATTTGAAATCAGAAATTTCGCTCTTAATTGAAACGATATATTCAGTTCCGGGAGTTTTACGATGATCCACCCATTTAAAAACAGGTTCACCTTCAAGAATTTTCGTTTCCGAAGGATAGGTTGCGGTGATAGCGCGGTTGGCATCACCGGCCCACGCACGTGTCGCTCCGGCCATCGACGAATTGCTTCCTTCGCCCCAGATCAAACCCGACAACGTACTGTAAAGGCTTGACAGAAAAGAATTCTCTTCTTTTTTTGCTTTGACTGTATACGATTTACTAGCCCCCAGAACAATTTCTTTTCCGGTGTAGAACATGATCGTCGCACTCGAATTGGTGCCGGTATTTACCCGATCACCATCGGCTAACTTGGTATTCGTCGTTGCTTTCTTTTCTTTGCCTTTGGCGTCAGTGATTTTGACCGTGCCTTTGATCGATGAAAAAAACGCAACGTCCTGCGCAAAAGATGAAGCAACAAAAGCGAATACGCATGCTGCCGTTAAAAGGGTTCTAAATGTTCGCATAACTCTTCCTCATATATATGTTTATAAAATTCATTTTTGAAGTTGCCATAAATACTAACTGTGCGTCTGAAGTAAACCAAAATTATTTAAAATAGCTTGCAAACTCAAGCTATTTCGACGTCATGTGATACGTTCCGTCCCAATCTTCATTCGGTGGGTTTGCCATAAATTCTTTACAACGGCGAATATATACTTTCGAAGGTTCATCCGTATGCTGAAACGTCAATGCTTGTTCAAACTTGATGATAGCTTCTTGCCAATTCCGGTTTCGGTATAATTTGATACCTTCCTGATACATTTCGATCAGCTTCCGTTGTTCGGCAGACAAAGGTTCGTTAGCACGTCCAATCAATTCAAATACTTTGACCGGTTTACTCTTTCCTTTGACAACGATCACGTCAAGATCACGAACGATCACGCGCTCACGAACCAAATTGTATGTAAATTCGCTGATCATGCAATACGTGCCATAGTTTTTGTTAGCACCTTCCAACCGCGAGCTCAGATTCATGTGATCGCCGATAGCCGTATAATCGTAACGAATATCAGAACCAATATTACCAAAAACAACTTTACCGGTATTCAATCCAATTCGGTTACGAACCGGCGGTAATCCTTTTTGTGACCATTTTTGGCGAAGTTCGGCCAAAGCTTTTTGCATCTCTAATGCGGCATAGCAAGCATGTAATGCATGTTCATTCTGCGGCAACGGCGCTCCAAAAACAGCCACGATGGCATCGCCGATATACTTATCCAACGTGCCGCCTTGTTGAAATATTATATGCGTCATTGCTCCCAGATACTCATTGAGCAACTCGACTAATTCCTTCGGTGATAAATTTTCCGACATACTCGTAAAGCCCTCAATATCGGAAAACAGAATACTGATCTCTTTTTCTTCACCGCCCAGTTCAAGTTTGGATGGATCTTTGACTAATTCATCCACATACGCCGGCGGTGCGTATCGTGCAAACATATTGCGGATTTGTTTTTTGCCGCGTTCTTCCGTTATCGCTTGATAGATCGATGTGGCAAAATACGATAGCCACACAGATAAAGCGATGCTCATGACCGGAAGCCAGATGCCTTTGTTCACAAATAATAAATAAGACGTTGTCCATGCTGTAAGCGTGAGTATGACTGCTAATGAAATTTCAGCTGCAAAGCCGAGGCGTACGGTTACCATCGCCATTAATGACGTCAGCATTAATATTATTAAGGCGACCAGGATGAGCGATCCGTTATGGATATACGTTTTATGAAGCATCGTCAAAAATGCATTGGCATGAACCTCCGCGCCGTACATCCAATTGGAACCGCTGTAGTACGGCGTTACAAAACGATCAGGTACAAATTCCGAACCATTACCGATAATTACCACTTTACCGCTGATCAATTCAGTCGGCAATGAAGCTTCTCCTGTCAGACGGCTGCTTCGGTACGTAACGATACTTCCTTCCTTCGTCTGTATCCAATATCCATCTGTTTGTTTTTTCCATTCCGCCGGCGGTCCGACATAATTAATAACCATCGAGCCTTTTTTACTCAGAGGAATAGCTGCCTCGCCTTTAATTGATTGAATAAAATCATCAAAGGACATTCCTTTGTAAAGGCAATACAGCAAGGATGAAAATGCGAGATGCGTTTGCCCGTCCGGCATCGTGGCTATTGGCTTGACCTCTCGCACCGTAGCGAGTCCGCCTCCTCCTGAAACTTGCAAATTCGCATATCCGACGCCTTTCAAACCCGCAAGAAAAAATGAATCCGGATTTTGTATATATAATTCGCCTTCATCATTTTGGTGCCAGATGGAAACTGCCATGACATTCCCCGCCTTCTTGAACGATTCAAGTAAAAGGCTGTCACCGGCCGCATCGAGCATTGTCAACCGATCGTAGAAAGCAATATCGATGGCGATCCACTGAGCGCCTTTGGCGGCCAACGTATCGATCAACCGTGCGAGATAACGCCGCGGAAGCGGATCGTAATATCCAAAATCATCGGCAATCGCTTTTTCATCAACCATCACAACGACAACATCCTGAACGGGCTCACTCTCCGAGGACGAGCGAAGCTGAAACATGATGTCCAGAGCATTTTCTTCCACACTCCGGAATGCCGGATTCAATGAAAAATAAATTCCAAAACAGGAAACACACAGGATGATCAGCGACACCCATAAAACTTTATTGTGCCGTTTAATCGTCGTCTTCATACGCAATCTCCGGTAGATATTTTTTAAAAGAAAAAAAGGATAGGTCAGATTTGATTCAAGGATCCTGGCTGGACCATATCGGCAACAGGCGTCAGGCGGCGCAACCGTTCATTCACCTCGACAATGGCGTGTGAATCGTAAAATTTAAACGTGCGGCGTGAAAGGATTTTTTTCTTCAATGTAAGATGTAAAATATTTTCCTTCCATTCGTAAGCATCGATCTCATTCCACTGAATTTCCATTTCCTGACTTGGGGAAACGCCTCCAATGCCTACGTTATTGATAAAACAAACCTGGTATATATAACTGTAAAAAACAAACCCGACGATCAAAGCAACTAAAGCTGCCACCGTCGAAACGGCATCTTCGGAAAAGAATTGCAAAGAGAGTGCAATCACTGCCGTTATCAAAAATAAAATGAAATATATGCGCACGGATGGCCGGTAAATACGCGTCACAAAAAAACCGTCTTTGCCGCTCGTACGCGCCAGGTAATTCAAAATCGCGGACAGTTCTATGACAATGCTATAGACCACGGCCGCAACAACAATCATATTAAACAGTAAAAGATTCAGATCAAGATTTTCAAAAATGTTCATACGCTTTAATGTTTTTGATTTTTAATTCGATACAATTCATCACGCAGTTCCGCCGCCCGCTCGTAATTTTCCAACGCTACAGCCATATACAATTGCCGCTCAAGTTCTTTGACGTGACCTTCATTTTCAAAGTTGAGCGCATCGCCTCCGACAAAAATTGATGCATGCGTTTTCAATGCAAGTGCAATGGCGTCTCCGGGCTGAGCATAGATCGATGTCCGCGTTTCACCGGCTTGCAAAGTAATCGTTGCATAAAACGCTGTGTCTTTCAATTGATTAATCAGCACTTTGACAATTTTGGCGTGATAGATATCCATAATATTTTTCAACACGTCGTGCGTCGTCGGTGAATAAGCTGTGGCGTGCAACTCCTGCCGAATGGCACGGGCTTCCGATTCCCCGATCAGGATTCTCACGGTGCTCTTGCCTGCGATTTCTTTCAACACAACAGCGTATTCATTTTTGGATTCAGAAAAATGAACGTCGCATACGGTCGCAGGTATCATAGATTGATTAATTAAAAATTGGCTGATATGGAAAAACGATTGAGTACGCCAATTCCCCACGAAGCAAAGGCATAATCAAAACGGTAACGTTGATAGGTAAATCCGATACCGGCCGTAAATCCGGCCAGGCGATCGAGCGTCTTATCGGAACTCAAATCCAGTTCCGTTCTCCGCTGATGGTTATATCCGGCACGTATAAAAAGATTCTCTTTCGGATTGAATTCAGTTCCAATAGCAAATCGTTTGATTCGTTCGCCGAACGATCCCGCCAAATTCAGATCGGACCAATTAAAACTAACGGCAATTGGAGCTTTTTCGAGCTTCTTGGTAGCGCCAATTTGGAGGCTTAACGGCAATGTTTCCTTCTTTTTTACGTACGCATCCGTGGTAAACCCAAGATTCTGGATGGTCATACCGATCGAAGCCAACAAGGGTTTGTACTCATAAATCATCCCAACATCCATCGCTAATGCCGATGAATTATAATCTTCGATTGAAGAATGAATGAATTTGACGTTGGCGCCGTAATAAAGATTTTCACGCACCTGATCGGCATGAAAAACATTCAAAGAAAAATCGCTGGCATAGAATTTTGACGTCGCATTGCCATTTGCATCATACCCCTGAAAATCGCCGTAATTAAAATATAAAATTCCACCGCCCAAGACACCGTATTTTGCGGTCGGTTGAGCATACGCTATGTAACCGGATCCGATATCCATCACATGATTCATATATCCCACGGCTGCCTGACGCTGAGTCAGCATGGCCACATTGGCAGGATTATATAAATACGTGGTGACATCGCCAAACTGTGACGTATAGGCTTCGCCCAAAGCCGCTCCACGAGGCGTGACACCGACGCGTAAAAACTGAAAACCTTTTTCGCCGGCGGATAACCGGATTCCTGGCAGCATTACGCACACAAAACAAACGCTAATCAGCCATCGCTTCACGGATAAAACCTTTATTTAAAGTGTATGTCAATATACGGACATTGGTTTATGAAAGCCAAAAGAAAACTCACGCTTCCATCTTCTCCAACTGTTTATTCAAATCGTTAACTTCTTCTTCTGTTTTTAAAATTTCATACCGCTTGTACAGCAAATAAAAAAACAAGACACTGAATACAAACAAACAGAAGTAAAATACTAATTTCATTTCTGGCGCAAGCCCGGAATCTTCACCGCCTGCCATCACCGGGGCCGGATGCTGCGTCCTCCACCAACGAATCGACATATACACCAGCGGCACATCGAGAAAACCGATAATTCCAACAACGGCGCACAGTCTTGCACGTTTTGCTTCTTCCTGGACGTACATCCGCAGCATCATGTAACCGACATAAATCAACCACAACACCAATGTTAACGTCAGGCGCGCGTCCCATGTCCACCAAATACCCCACACGGGTTTGGCCCAGATAGGGCCAGTCACCAGTACGATCGTACAAAACGCCAATCCCAGTTCAGCCGAAGCTGTCGATAACTTGTCCCATTTTTCCTCGCGTTTTGCCAAATACATGATACTAAAATAGAACACAAAGCCAAAGGCAAGAAATGAAACCCACGCTGAAGGAACATGATAATAAAAAATGCGTTGAATAATACCCATGGTTTTTTCATTGGGCACCCAAATGAAAACCAAGTATAACGTCATGGGCATTAGAATAAGCATCAGCCAATCCAATAATCGTTTTCCCATATCTGCCTTTTAAAGTTAGGATGATGTAAAAAATCCAGTATCAATTACTTAATGCATACACAACAATATTAGACGCCATTTTTAATGCCGCTTGATGTTTTTCAATTCCGTCTTCAGGAAAAACGTCCGGCCCCTCAAGACCGTCGCTGATGTCCGTATTTTTGGAATAAAAACAAACTAGCCGACCCTTCCAAAACAAGCCGTACGCTTCCGGTGGACCGCCGTCGTGCTCATGAATCTTCGGTAAACCTTGCTGAAAGGGATAAATAATCTTAAAAATCGGGTGCGAGAAAGGAATCGCCACAAAATCTAATTCAGGAAACACCCGTTTCATTTCACGTCTGAAAAATTTATCAATACCATAATCATCATCACACCACAGGAAACCGCCCGACGTCAGGTGCGTTCGTAAATTCTTGACATCCGTATCGCTGAATTTCACATTTCCATGGCCGGACATATACAGGAATTGATAATCAAACAATTTAATATCCGACGGCTCGACAAACGTTTCTTTATCATCGCACACAATATTGGTACTTGTATTCAGAAACGCGAGTAAATTGTTCAGCGACGTCTTGTTGCCATACCAATCACCGCCGCCACCATATTTAATGCGAGCAATCGTAAATTTGCTACCGGCGTCGGGCAACACGAACGTCAATAATATGATAAGAGACCACATCATTTTTTTGATTTACTTTCCGCAATAACCGGTTGTTTCAATAATTTTGCTTGCCATACCAATCCGGCAATAATCAGCGCGATACTGATCACCTGTGCTCCGCTCAATCCAAACATCACTTCCGGATTGATACGTAAAAACTCGATCCCCAATCGCTCCAATCCTCCTAAAACAAAATAAAGCGAAATAATAAATCCTGCCGTTTTTTGTTTTTTATTCAACTGCCACAAAATGAAAAAAATCAAAATTGAAATAACAGCTTCATACATCGGTGTCGGATGAACAAGTGTGTGATCGGGAACGATTCCATTCGGATAATTTTTGCCAATCTCAGTCCCGTAAAATGCTTGCGACGGCGGCACAACGCCTCGTGAATAATCTGTCCCGAAAATACCATCCCACGGTTTTCCGTAATCACCGTCCCCGGCCAAATGACAACCGATCCGGCCAATCCCATAGCCCAAGGGTAAAGGGATCGATATCAGGTCGATCGTGCGGACGATCGGTAATTTATTTTTTCTTACAAGATAAATGATCCCGATCATCGCGACGGCAAAACCGCCATACCATGTCAATCCTGCGCCGGAAAAAATCATCTCCCAGGGATGTTTGACAAATCGATCGAACGCTTCGAACAGCAAATAATACAGCTTTGATCCGGCAAGACCGCCAATCGCAGCGACCAAAACAACCTGCTCGGCAACCTCAGGATTAATTCCGGCGTTTTTGAAAAGATTTTTCAATACAAAACTACTCGTCAAAAATGCTATCGCCATCATCAGGCCGAAACTATGAATCGGAATGCCTCCAAAAATCGGAATTTCAAAAAGCGTGGGAATCATGAAACCTCTTAAATATGCTGCTGAAAATACTAATTAAAAAATTTTATAATCTCTTTCCATGATCTTGAATTACCGTAGCTATATACATTTTGTCGCAGCGATTCGCCCTGCTCGGCAACGGATAGTACTGTCAGTGGTCCGACAATTTTTTCTGCCAATGTTGCCGAAAGTAAATATTCGGCCGCCTTAAATGGCGAAGCAACAAAAATGCTCTGCAACGGCCAATCCGGAGTAATCGTTCCCTCGATCGACAACCCATCGTGATATAATGTCGTCCACAAGTCGTTAAGTTGCCTTTCTTCAGACTCGTATAATCCCCGTTCGAATTTTACCAATGTCACCAGTGTGAAACGCTCAATCGCGCGTATTTTTTCTTCGTAAGCAAGCGCGCCCTCAACTTCGCTCGAACTCAAGCCGATTCGCGTTAATTTTTCTTTCGTCGTCATCAGGCGGAGAAAAATGTTCGCACAAGTTTCAATCATCACGGAGTTAGGTGTTTTAAATTCATACGGGTCCTGTGCCACAGACGCATAGTAAAACGCTTTACCGAATTCTTTCAACAAAAGACGGTAGGTTTCGTATCCGGTTTTCGTTGACATAAAAAGTCGGACATCGGACGGAACCCGGATCGGAAAACACATCGACGGAAACTGGGTTCCTGCGTCGTAGGTCGAAACCGGCAAATCCGAAAATCCCATTTCGTCCAAGACTGAAAGAATCAGGACATTGATCGTTTCAGGTTTAAATTTTTCATCGTAAGGAAATCGTTGAGCAAGGGTCGTAGCGTATTGAAAATCGTGATGTTCAAATCCGTCAAATGTTTTTTCAGACGCTTCACGCCATGATTGGAAAATGGGTGCCGAAGACTGCAACGACGGTTCACAGGTTTTTATAACATCGTCGACAGTCGCCTCGATAATATGCTGATATAATTCACCGTAATGACGATAACCTATTTCTCTCGCCGCTTCTTGCCGCCGCAATACAAGCGTTACTAGTAGCGATCGCAAGGACTCGGCTGTTTCGCCAAGCTTTTTGAGTGCAAGGCGGCGCTGATCGCGTCGTGAATCATGGTTGAGAATGTGATGGAGTTTGAAAACTTCAGGCGAGTTTAAACTCAATGTGATTGCTTGTTGAACGTCGACGACCAGTTCATTGCGTTCGATCATCGTACGCTCCACTTCAAGCCGCATAATGTGCATGCGCCTCGACAAAAGCGTGTCATTTGCGCGATGGGTTTTCAGATAAGAAAGCCATTCGGCATTGGTCATCGCATGCAAAAGCTGTTCTTCAAGCTTTGGTAAATCAGGAGCAGGCTGGCCGACCAGCGTATTCCACACGTTCTCTTTATAGCGAACGGAAAGCGATTCCAGTTCTTCGCCGGCCAAATCGATCATGGAAATTATATTCTTTTCAGAGGATTCGCGCGTATCAATCGCCATATCTTGTCTAAAATTATCTAAAGAAAATTAAAAATGACGTCGTGAAGATAATACTTCATCACGGAATTAGCAATTGTCATTTTCATAACTCTATATTCAAAAAAAAACCCGTGGGAGAAAATTCCCGCGGGTTATAATAAAATATTATGAATCAGCGTTAGGCTGAAAACGAACTACCGCAGCCGCATGTACGCGTTGCATTAGGATTATTGAACACGAATCCGCGTCCATTCAATCCGTCCTGAAAATCCAACGTAACGCCTTTGAGATATAACATGCTTTTGTAATCGACAACCACTTTGACTTTTCCGAATTCATAAGCCATGTCATTTTCACCGACCTGATCATCAAACGCCAACGAATATGAAAAACCCGAGCAGCCGCCGCCCTGAATACCGATCCGAAGACTGTAATTTTCGGGTATGCTTTGTTCTTTCATGATATTGGTAATTTCCGCCAACGCATGATCGGTGACGGTAATGTCCTGAACGACTTCTTGAACTTCAGCCATTATTTTGCCTCCATTTATACTAAAAAATAAAACTCGAAAGGTCCATTACTTAGAATAAATTTAAAGAAAAAAAATTCCCATGCAAATAAAAAATTAGCAAACCTGTAGCGTATCAAGCATTATCTACCCGCAGTAATCTTGAAAATATTACAACAATATGACTGAAAAACCTGTTTTCCATCCTTGACTATCGAATGGGAATAGTATATATTATTTTAAATAAATTGAGACGGAGTCTCAATTACGGTTGTGAAATCTTTCGAATGGTTATTAAATCATGATCACAAAATTATCTAAAATTAAAAGAAACAAAAGTTTCAAGTTTGTTTCAATTCCGGATGAACAGGTTCGTACACAACTCATCCGATTTGGAATTGGTGAAGGAAGCCATGCTAAATGTCACCAGAAACTTCCCTTTGGCCCTGTGGTTGTAAAATACCATAAACAAGAAATTGCTTTAGGGCGAGAGATCGCCAACGAAATTACGATCGAAGACTTGGTTTAGCCAGAAGCACATGTTATGAGCCATCATTCTGCGGTCGGTACCTATCATCGCCATCACGAACATGATGAACCGACCGAAGTCAGACAGTCTAAAAAAATAGTTCTTGCCGGCAATCCCAATGTCGGCAAATCTGTATTCTTCAATTATCTCAGCGGCCTCTACGTCGACGTATCCAATTATCCCGGCACTACTATTGATATTACCGAAGGGCGCTTCGGACAACATCGCGTGTACGATATACCCGGCATTTACGGGGTATCGTCATTTAACGATGAAGAGCGCGTGGCACGCGATATCATTCTCGACGCCGATGTGATCCTCAATATCGTCGATGCCGTCCATCTCGAACGCGATCTTTTCCTGACGTTACAATTGATCGACATGGGTTTCCCCGTCATTGTTGCGTTAAATTTCATGGACGAAGTTAAAAAAGAAGGCGTGACAATCGACGTGGAAAAACTCAGCGAACTTCTCGGCGTTCCCGTGATCCCGACATCGGCCGTCAAAAAACAAGGCATGGATCAAATCGTCGCTCAGATCGAACACGCGCGCCAGGGTAAACAGGATGAAAAACTTCACACTCAGCTTCACGAACTTCTCAAGATGGTCGGCTCCCAACCGGAAGCTCTCATGATCCGTGAAGGTGATGCTTTTGTTGCCCAACGGCACGGCGTACAGCCGCAGGATAAACGCGAAGAAACTTACATCCAGCGCCGTATGCGGGCTAACAGTATCATTCAGCAAGTCGTCAAACATGAAAATCGTTCCACATTCCGTGAATGGCTCGGTAAAATCTCTATCCATCCGTTATCCGGCATTCCGATCGTCTTCGGTGTACTCCTCTTATTGTATCAAGTTGTTGGAGTTTGGATTGCTCAGGACGTTGTAGGATTTGCGGAAGTAGAACTCGGGAACCGCATGTATGAACGTTTCGTGAAAGATTTTGTCGCCAATTACACATCTGCAGAAATCAGCGTGGATGTGCTTGGATTAGATGCGAATGGTGAAGAAATTGTCTCGGAATCACAAGCGTTTAATTTTCCTAACGGTATTCACAATGATGACGCCGAATATCAACGCATGAATGAATTCGTCGGTACGCGTAAGGTTGCTTACAATTATAATTTTTCTGAAAAATGGGCGATAGTCCTTGTGGGAGAATTCGGCGTCTTGACGATGACCGTAACGTATCTTGTATTTCTTCTCCTGCCGCTCGTGATAGGGTTCTACGGATTCCTTTCGATCCTTGAAGATTGCGGATATCTGCCGCGGCTTGCAACGCTGGTCGATCGCCTGCTGACCGGTGTCGGGCTCAATGGCCGTGCGGTCATCCCGATTTTATTAGGTTTCGGTTGCGTGACAATGGCTACTATTACAACACGATTACTCAGCACCTCGCGCGAAAAAACCATTGCGGCTGCGATTTTAAATTTTGTTATCCCCTGTTCTGCACAACTCGCCGTTATCACCGCATTATTAGCGGCCGCGGGCGGGACCTATGTTCTCCTCTATTGCGCCGTTATGTTTGCCATACTTGTCATTCTCGGCACGGTGCTCAATGCAGTACTGCCGGGCAAATCATCCGCGCTGCTCATCGATCTGCCGGCCATGCGGTTACCTAAATTCGATAACGTCGCACAAAAGACTTATATCAAAACTATCGGTTTCATGAAAGAAGCCACGCCGTGGTTTTTCTTCGGCGCCGGTATCGTATCGATCATGCAGGTCACCGGATTACTCGATGTATGGCAAAATCTTTTTGCACCGTTGACGACGAACTGGCTTCTTCTCCCTCGCGAGGCGGCTACCGCGTTCGTCATGGGTATGGTCCGCCGCGATTTCGGCGCGGCCGGATTTCTGACGATGGATCTGAGTGCACCTCAGGTGCTGGTCGGACTCGTGACAATGACGCTTTTTGTACCGTGTGTCGCCAGCGTCATGGTCCTCTTCAAAGAACGCGGCGCCAAAGAAGGAACGATTATATGGTTAGGAACGTGGTTCATCGCGTTTCTCGTCGGCGGCCTCATCGCTCAACTCATCATGTGAAATTTATGAGTCAGTGCACGATTGAAATAAAAGACGTCAAACCATCCGCTTCCATGTTTATGCGGAAATGCGAATGTTGCGGACTCGAAATCGAAAATCAATTCCTGATGAAATGTCCGCGCTGTATGCATAAGTTGGAATTGGCCAATCTGTGTATGGGGTGTTTGAAAAGCTCCGGGTGTCACGGAAAATAATTTTAAAATTAGTAATAAAAAATAAACCCACGAAATTTCGTGGGTTTTTTAGTTTCTATTCCTTGGATGAAACGTTCGGTGAACTTCTTTTAAATACTCTCGATCAATGTGTGTGTAGATTTGCGTGGTTGAAATATCGGCATGGCCGAGTAACTCTTGTACCACACGTAAATCGGCGCCGCCTTCGAGCAAATGCGTAGCAAATGAGTGGCGAAATGTATGCGGCGTAACCTCCTTGGTAATGCCGGCCATCGTTACATACCTCTTCAGAATTTTCCAAAAGCCCATACGGCTCATCTTTTTTCCTTTGGCATTGAGAAATAACACGTCCGCCGATGTTTCTTTTCCTGCAAGATGCGGCCTGACTTTTTCCTGATAATACAGGGTCCATTCGATAGCTTTTTCCCCCACCGGTACAATCCTTTCTTTAGAACCTTTTCCAAAAATACGAACAAATCCTGAGGCCGGCTGAAAATCGGTTTGCTTTAATCCCAGCAGTTCAGAAATTCGCAATCCACACGCATACAACATCTCCAACATAGCCCTGTCA
Source organism: bacterium (assembly GCA_019695335.1). NCBI lineage: Bacteria > bacterium. The sequence continues at coordinate 72,145 of JAIBAF010000001.1, read as the reverse complement.
CGCACTCCTAGATGATCCAACGTGTCCGGTTGATCCAAAATTTTTTCCATTTCCGATATTTCCAAAACAGATGGAAGAGTTTTCGGTAATTTGGGCAAATCGATGTATTCAGCCGGATCGTTTTCGAGTTCTTCTTCCAAAATCAAAAACTTGTGAAACGAACGTATCGCCGATACGTTGCGTGAAATACTGGTAGGTGACAAACCGAGCGCATTTAAAATTTGGATGAATTCGGCAATATCTTTTTGCTTGAGCTGAGCCAGTTCTGTATATCCCCGATTATCCTTTGCAAATGCCAAATAACGTTGCAGATCGTTACGATAAGAAACGATCGTGTTATCCGAAAGATTTTCTTCAAAAGAAAGATAATCCAGAAATTTTTCAAGAAGGTGATTCATAGTGTCATTGAACAGGAAAAAATAAAAAGGGACTGTTCAGCATTCGAAACAGTCCCGAAATTTTTTCATTACTCTTCGTGATGTTTAGCTCGCAGCAGCTTTGTTATCGAAATAACCCGAATCAAAGCCGAATTTTTGCAATTCTTCCAATGCCGCATTGAGCAATACCACACGATCTCGGTAAGGCATAAAAGCGCTTTTGAAACCATTGATAATGATATTACAAATATCGTCGAATGCAAAATCGAACGTTTTCGCGGCCAGGTATAATTCCTTAGTTACCGTAGTCGCGGACATGAGCCGGTTATCGGTATTGATCGTCACACGTAAACCGTAGTCGTAATATATCCGTAGCGGATGGGCTTGAAAATCTTTCACAGCCTTAGTTTGAACATTGCTGGATAAACAAATTTCAAGCGGAATACGATGGTCATTGACATAGTTAAGCAAATCGCCGTCTTCGACTAACCGTGTGCCGTGCCCGATCCGGTGGGCTCCGCAGTCGTGAATGGCCTGTTTGATGCTGTCCGGTCCGTACGCTTCGCCTGCATGCGCCGTGACGTTGACGTTATTTTTTAGAATTAATGCAAAAGCTTCCTGATGGTCCTTGGCCGGATAACCGTCTTCCTGACCAGCCAGGTCGAACGCGGTGACTTTTTGATTTTTGTAAGCGACAGTAAGTTCAGCCAGCCGGAGTGAAATATCCGGTTTGATACTACGCATGCCGCAAATAATGATACCGGTTTTAATATTGTACTTCGATTCAGCACGCGCCAATCCGCGAACGACCGCATCGACGATTTCCGTAACACGTAAGCCTTTATTGATATGCAAAATCGGCGAAAATCTTACTTCAAGATAACGAACATTTTCTTTCGCCGCATCTTCAGCTAATTCGAATGCAATGCGTTCGATCGCCGGCGCTTCCTGCATTACCGAAAGCGTGACTGCAAAACCCTTTAAATAATCTGCCAGATTTTTCGCTTTATCGCCCACTTCAAGATGATCGCGCAATTTAGCCAAATCGGTGAAGGGCAATTTAACTTTTTGCTCCTCAGCCAATTCAATGAGCGTCTGAACCCGGCAACTTCCGTCAAGATGACAATGCAACTCGGTTTTCGGAAGTTGGAAAAGCAATTCTTCCGTAATTTCGATATGATTCAGCCTTTTCTTGGACATGTATTAAAACTTTCTTTAGAAAATCAGCGAATCGACTCGACAACCAAATGCGCAGCCTCGGACAATTCCGTTGCAACCTTCATTGGAATGCCTGATTTTTTCAGAATTTCTTTGGCCTCGACGGCATTGGTTCCTTGCAAACGTACAACCAATGGAACCGTAATTTTTGTGTTTTTTGCTGCCTGCACTACGCCATTGGCAATACGATCGCAGCGAACGATTCCACCGAAAATATTGATCAAAATAGCTTTCACGTTCGGATCAGAAAGAATGATGCGAAATCCGTTTTCAACCGTTTGAGGATTAGCGCCGCCGCCAACATCGAGAAAATTAGCAGGAGCCGCGCCGGCGAGTTTGATAATATCCATCGTTGCCATCGCCAAACCGGCACCATTGACCATACAGCCGACGTTACCGTCGAGCTTGACGTAGTTCAAATTAAATTTCGACGCCTCTACTTCTAACGGATCTTCTTCATCGAGATCGCGTAACGATGCTATGTCTTCATGGCGATACAAGGCATTGTCATCGAAATTGATCTTCGCATCAAGCGCAACAACACGGTTGTCTTTCGTGACGACTAATGGATTGATTTCAAATAAAGAAGCATCGGTACCATCGAACGCTTTCACCAGCGCCATAGCAAATTTTACAAAATTTTTCTGGATATCACCTTCCAAGCCTAAGGCAAAAGCAAGACGCTGCGCCTGGAAAGGGCGGAAACCGACTTTAGGATCGATGTATTCTTTGATGATTTTCTCAGGATGTTCTTCAGCGACTTTTTCAATTTCCACGCCGCCTTCGGTAGATGCCATGACAACGTACTGTGATTTGGTTCGATCCAGCACGACGCCGACGTACAATTCACGTGCAATATCGAGGCCTTCGGCAATCAAAACTTTTTTTACAATTTTTCCATTTTGTCCGGTTTGATGAGTGACCAGAACATTACCGAGAATTTTAGTGACATATTCACGTAATTTTTCCATATCTGTTGTGAATTTCACGCCGCCGTGGATAATGACTTCATTACGTTCTTTCACATTATATATTGTACCTTTACCGCGGCCTCCTGCGTGAATCTGAGCTTTGACGACCCAAGCATTGGTGCCACGGGCTTTCAATTGCTGTGCAGCGTCCATTGCCTCACTGACAGTGGCGGCGGGAATACCTTCCTGGATGGGAACACCGTATTTTTTAAGAATTTCTTTTGCCTGATACTCGTGAATATTCATGCTAAAAATCCTCCAGCCTATATGATGATGTTGAATGTTCCGTATTAAAACTACTGAAACGGGTATTCTTAAAAATTGTGCGAATATATATAAAGACCGGATATTATCCAAATGAATTTTAATGAGAAAATCTACTTGGCTCTTAAAATTTTTGGGAACGCCAAAGGATTAGGGCTCATGCAGAGGCGGTTTTTAAGCGGTTATTACGATTGTTTGCTGGAGTATTTTGTCACACGAGCGCGAAGAAGTCGTATTTACAGTTAAATAAAAGAGAATACAACTTACCTTTTCAATAAATATTTTTTGGCGGTTTCATTCCATCGGACTATTACCGGTCCGAATTCTTCATTTTTTTGTAACGCCATTAATCGATTCGTCTCATCGAATAAGAATCCATACAATTCAGTTTTTTCATACAGATCAAATAACATTTCTAATCGCGAACTAGAGTAATACTGATTTGGGAACCGGCTTAAAAATCTTTTCAGACTTAAGAGAGCTGCGTCGTAACGTTTTTGATTATAAAACCATCGGATTGCATTCAATCGCTCATCAAGATAAGGGATAGCAACGGATGTTTTTTCCGAGCCGGGAAAACCGTAAGTCAAGCCTACGGCTTGTTTACTCACCGAATCCACCTTCATGGATGGGAGTTGTTCGCCTTCAATCTGCGTCAGGACTCCGACTAAATCGCTCCTGTTCTTGGGAACGACATCTTCCAGAAAAAAATATCCGCGATCAGGCGTGTCATATACGTCGGTTTCTTTATATAATTTTAATTTAGTTTGTTCCTTAGTCAAAACAAACGTCTTGGAAGGCAGCGCCTGTTTGGCTGAAATGGGAATCCACTGCATGGCTGAAGGGTCAAGAAAAAGGCTTTCGCCTCGCTCCAGTTTAACCCATAACGACTGTTGTTGTGCTTCAATGGTGCACACTGCGATGTGTAAAACTAGTAAAAACGTCAGCAATTTCATATCATTCCACTCCTTTTAAAAATCATAAACATGCACGGTGCCTTCGCTAACGCCGTTTTCCTCGATTACTTTTTGATAATACTCCCGCGCGCCTTCACGAAATGCTTTTTCAAAACCTTCTGACAAAGACGTGACTTCGATGGGAATCCAGATTGTATTTTTCCCTGTCATATTTTTTCTGATTACAGTTTGAAATTCCTCCAAGCCCGTTTCCCCTATTCTGTCCGCCTCAAGTCCCGTATCCACAATCAAAAACACGTGCCCGACGCTTCCGCTTTGGGCCGTTGGTAACTGTACACCGGTTTGAGGCCGGATATCAACCACGGCACATTGAATTCCAATCGCCATTAAACTTGACGCAACAAAGACGGCGAGGTCTTCACAATCTCCTGTTTTACGCTGAAGAGTTTCGACCGGATATTGCACGCGATCAACATACACCGTCGTTGTTGGATCGGGCACATATTTGAGGCCGTTGCCAATAGTCGTCAAGAAATTCTGCAAAAATTTTAATTTATCCGACTGATCGCTGTGTTCTGTTTGTCCGATAATTTCGATTAACTTTTCTTTTGCAAAACTCTGTATGATCGGATCATTGGGCGCCGTAAAATATTTCAATTCCCACGTATCTCCATCCCAACTGTGCGCATCAAAAAAAGTCACCGGCAAACTTGATAACACTTGTTGCCTTCCGTCTATTTCCGCCGTCAAATTAATAAGCGCGCGGGAGGACGATTCGCTCAAATCTTTTTCCGAAAGAAAAATAAAAACGGGAATGGTACGGATTTCATCCGGCTCAATCCGAATTGATTCGGTTTGAAACTTGGCGATTCCGTTACTTGATTCCGCAATCAGGCGTACATAGACAGGATTTCTTCCTGTATTCTGAAGATCAATGCTTCCGATCGGGTTGTAGGCATAAAAAGCCCTTTTAGCAATATAGATTGTATTCTGAAATAATTTCATATCCACTGAACGCAAGGGAAATGACTCTTTCTTCTTACCAAAATCATATTTCAAGCCTGCACGAAAAGATGTATGAGGCATTTGAGTACCAAGATCACCGTCCATTCCTGGCGTAACAGAAGACTTCCATTCTTCGAATTGCGAGACATTGAATTTTTTTTCATTATTCCATATTCTCTCGTAACCGATCAAAATTTGTAAAAACGGCGTCACAGAAGTTGTCAAAAATAATTGAACTGCCTGGAAATCAAGTTCACTTATTCCCCGACGATATGCTGCAGAAATTCGAAACGGATTTGCATTCAATCTCCCATCAAACGTCAACGTTTGCATACCCGCTAATTGCCATTCGCTCCGATTAACCGTAGAGAGAACTTCTCCACTTGTATAATTGAATTGAAATCCAAAAAACGGCTTGGTTTTTAAGTTTTCTAAATAATGAGTCGAATCAGGCTTGGATTTTTCCAAAGAGATCGACTGAACACCGCCAAACAATTGAAACCTTTTTAAATGAATGGCCGCCCAAGTATTTAACAAAATATCGAATGAGTGGCGTTGTTTGGAAACAAAATTGACATAATAGACGTCCTCTGTTACCGATTCCAATTCCGGACGTTCCGTTGTTTCTTTTTGAGTATGCAGTTGGACGGACGAATGAAGTTCCCAAAATTTATCCCGACGAGAAAATTGAATTCCTATAGGAATATTGGTCTCATAGTGATCGGCATGCGATTTGATTTTATCTGCATCAATAATTCGGGCACTATCGGGTAGCTGAATAATAAGTGTCCCCGGTAACACATCAAATAATTGGCCTTGGTTAATATTTAAAAACGCATTGAACCCCCATTGGGCACGGTCATAGTTAAAAAACAATTTCGTTCCAGTATAATGGCTTCTTGAAAAAGTGTTGCCCGTCCAATCGCCAATAACAGCCAAACCGGTTTGGTTGCGAAACGGAACATACGCGGTCGTCTCTTCAACCCATTGCGAGTAAGCTTGACAATAAAAACAAGAAATGATCCAGTAAATAATCCAACGTTTCATTTCATTTTCTTTCTTTCTTTTTCAATCATGACCGCAAGGTCGACTTCAAAATTTTTTGGTAAGTTCTTAAACCGTAATCGAATACCCTGATCGTTCTCGTTATTTTTTATTCCATCGGTAATGTGCTGAACTATATAGCCATAATATTCCTCGATCCGTTGTCTTAAGGATTTTTCATTGACGTGGGAATCACCTTTGAGATAAAGCAGCATTTTTTTACGATCGTCGTTGTTTTCATTGTAGGCACGCATTACCCAACCGCGCAAATACTCGGTTACGGTTGTCCGGTGTAAATCCAAATCATTGGCTACGGCCGAGATACTACGATGCTTGAATTCATACTTCCGGAAAGACTGTAAAATCTGATCGGCCAATATATCTGAATTTTCTTTCAATTGTGTCACCGGATCGATAAGTTCAAAATCGTCCGGAATTATAAACTTTCGTTGGCGCATCCGGGCATTGATAACGGCTCGCTGGATGGCAGAACGTAGTTGCCGAACATTTCCGCGCCAGACTTGCGTAGATAACCACTCAACTAGCGCGGGAGAAAATTGAAGTGATGAATCCAGTTCAAATAAAAACTGCCTAAAAATCAGTTCAATATCCATCCTACGTTCACGCAACGGAGGAATCTCAAAATGAAACCCGTTGAGACGATAAAAAAGATCTTCACGAAATTTTCCTTTTGCAATAGCGTTAGCAATATCCTGATGCGTCGCCGCAATGATTCGAACATTAACAGCAATTGGTTTTACTCCGCCTACTCGTTCAAAAACACCTTCTTGTAAAACACGCAGAAGTTTAACTTGAAAAGCAGGGCTGGTCTCGGCAACTTCATCTAAAAAAAGTGTCCCCTCATCCGCTGCTTCAAAACGTCCGATCTTTTGTTGTACTGCCCCAGTAAAAGCTCCTTTTTCATATCCAAAAAGCTCGGCTTCAATCAAGTTTTCATTCAGTGACCCGCAATTCACGGCAATAAACGTTTTCTGTGCCCGTACAGAACGCTGATGAATAAATTGTGCAAGCTTTTCTTTTCCGGTTCCTGATTCGCCTATAATCATTACCGGTAAATCGGATTTAGCAACCTGATCGGATTTATTCAATATATCCGCCATTGGGGAATTACGGTGAAAAAAAATCCCGGAAGATTCGCAAATTCCATCCATTTCAAGCGGCTGAATTTGATGGGATAATTTTTCGTAATAATTCAATTTGTAGCGCAAATCTTCTACTTCAGATAATGAAGCATGCGTAGAAAGCGTCCGTGTAACGGCTTCATTTTGTTTCTGTCTTCTATTTGCAATGGGTATTAACATCAAAATGATTCCAGGTAAAGACGTTCCATACCAAAAAGATTCAAAGTAAATTTTTGTTAAAAGTAAAAAGATCAATGTGAGCAACCACACACCTACGGACAAAGCCCCCCACAATATTACTTTTTTCTTGAAGAACCAACCTGCCAAAACGATCCAAGAAATGGCAAAACAAAAAAACACTTTCCACTCTGACCACAAAATCTTGTAATTTCTGTTTTCAATTGCTGCAATCGTTTGAATCTGAATTTCAGAAGTTGACATTGAAAGCCCGTTATCACCAACGACATACGACGTTACGCCGGGATAGTCCAGATAGATAATAACATCGCGATCTTTACAATTCACTTCACCGCGTATCGCCTGGATTAATGTGTAACCAGCCTGTATTGATCGCTGAGGGAATACAGTTACTATGTCATTTGATGAAAGATGAGAAACAAAAAAGTCTGGAAGTGTGCGCGCACCATACTTGTATTGAATGCCATTATGATCAGCTTTTAATCCATCAGAAAAAGGATGATATAATCTATTTTCAGAAATATTTTTTCCTCCCAAAATTAGATTAGTTTCAGCATCAGTTAAAATATAAACGTCCGGATAACTAATTAACTGTTCATAAAAAAAATCATCTGATTCTGGATGAACTAAATCTGTTTTGACAAATGCTAAATCTATAAAAATCCGTTTTGCACCAGCGGTTTTGAGATTTTGAAGCGTAATGCCATACCATCTTCGCGTAATCGGCCATCCACCAAGTTGTTCAATATCTCCGGACTGAATGGATATTGTTTCAAACTTTGATGAGCTTTCACCTGCTTTTAAAAAAGGATTTAAAAAAAAACAGGTCGCGAAACAGATAATAATAGAGATATTTTTTATAACAGTGCCTCTCATAATTTTCAGATAAAGAAATGAGGACAGCGAAAAATTTTTTTTTATTTTTCGCCGTTCTAACTAAGTTTACTCAGTCAATGTTAGATATTGAAGCCAATGATAATTGGCATAAACAACAGGAAGGTAATATTTTTTGCCGCTGATACTCTTATCCGTACATTCAATTGTCTGAATAACTGATCGATCAAAAGCCATGAAATGAAAATTATCATGACCATAAAGGCTGTATAAGGCTTGTAATTCTTCTTTGGGAATGATAATAATGTTGGTAGATTCGGTAACTTCAAAGGTTCTCCAGTTATCCATACCTTCACGCCAGATACCAACTCCACCATGGTGTAGATCCCCAGAAAGATGGATGGTTAGATCCTCGGTGATATCAATAGTTTGATTAGCTCCAATATTTTGAAATGTTATAACGGGATGAGTGTTAAGGGTTTCATTCACATTGTTTATCTGAGATGAGTTTGCAAAAGTGACATTGGGCTGGTTTTGAAATGTTAATCCTAATGGAATAGGATTTGGAAAATGGTTTCCGAATATTGAATGATAAAAATACATTCCGCTTGCAATACTATCGCTACGCAATTCAATGGGAGTGCCTCCAATGGTGGCATCCCCAAAATTAACAAATTGGTAATTTTGATTATCGACAATTCCTAACGATATGTAAAGCGTCTCATCATTATAGGACGGTGCGTCAGTTTTCGAATAATAAATTGTAAGTGCACTATCATATCTTGGAAGTTCTTTACCAGTGTCCTCTTCGGGATTAGTTGACAATTTTTGATTTGAAATAATCAATGTTTGGTTACCATCTCCTGGCTCGACAAGATTACCTTTCTTTTCACATCCAATAAAAAACAACAGCATAATTGTTGTCAATAACAACAATGCCGTACCTATCAGCTGATTTGTTAATAATTTTTTTTCATTTCTCAAAATCATGATCATACTCCTTTATGCTTTGAAGTTGGCCAAGTTTGACTGCTGTAAAGAAGCTATGAAAATTCTATGCCACGTATTTATCAGTAAAAAATTCAATGAGTTGATAACGTTATAAGTGTATGGAACATGCTCCTAAAGTGTATAGCGGCACAGTCCATACACTTTATATCAAAGTAAATTATAATAATCAATAAAAAACCCCGCGAATATCTTCGCGAGGTTTTTTTATTGGCTGCTATGGAGGAAATAATTTAGAAAGCGTAATTGATTCTGAAATTGACCTTATACGAACTGTTTTTCACTGATATGTTTTTAGCTACATCGATTCTGAAAAAATCACTCTCATCGCCGAAACCAACGCCCAAATCCGTTTCCATATCGTTCAGATTCACCCCTTTTGCTACATCGCGATAGCTGAATATTTTATTATTCCAGGCATAGCCGGCATCCATAAACAAAATCACGCTGAACGGATCGAGCAAGAAAATTTTATCATCGCTGAATCGACCGGAACTGATTCTATATTCTACATTAGCCAACGCCATCTGGTTACCGGAAAACTCTTTGAAGTTATGCCCGCGCAACGTCGAAATACCGCCCAGGTAAAATAATTTTTGGGCCGGTACGTCACCTGTCGCCGCACCTGCCATTACTCTGACATCAAGATTTTCCCAACGGCTCAATGGCTGATACCGGGCAGCTTGAATCGTGTATCTTGCAAATTGAAAATCTGAATTCAATTTGTCCAAACCTTTTTCACCGCGCGCTTCAAACTTCCATCCCCGACGTTTGGTTATTTTACGCTTCCAATGATATTCGGATAAATTATTAAATTCGGCAGAGCCGGAAACCGTCACCATGGTACCTTCATCGATCGCAGGATTGATTCGAAAATCTTTTTTTGGTAAAAACAGCCCCCACCGAATTTCATTCGGCAACGACGAATATTCATCGGTATTGTAACCCGCCGTTAATTTCAAATATGGATTCAGGTTTTGACTGGCATGAAAGCCATAGCCACGCGTACGATAATAATCTCTATAATCGTTCTTGAACAATAAAGCATTGAACATATTTTCATAATGCCCGACCAACCAATCGTCCTGTGTTCCGGTCAAATCGTGAAATTCTCCTCCAACTTCAAAACGGAAAGCTCTTCCCCAAAATTTGTCCAACCCTAATTGATAATTAAATTTACCTCGGCTGAAAGCGTATCCCAATTCACCGTAAAGATTAAATGGTTTGTTCTTATATATTTTGTGATTCTTTTCAATTTTCAAACCCAAATACGCTCCGTCAACGCGATTGTAATCAAATGTAAAATAATTCGTTTTGTATTTTCTTTGAAAGGTTTGAATTTCATCGGTAAAATCTACATCGGAAAAATCATCCCAACGATTGTGTTTATTCTGCCAATCATCGTCGTCGGACGATTCTTCCTCATCGCCCGAGTTTTCGTCTTCCCAGTTACGATTCCACTTTTGATTTTGATTTTCATTCCAATTTTCATCCCGATTCCAATTTTCATTCTGATTCAAATTTTCGCTTTCGTTCCAGTCCTGATCCTCGTCCCAATCCTTTTCTTCCCATTGCTTCTTTCTATTCTTCCTCATTTCGCGTTTGTAGCGATTGTTGAATTCGGCCGTGAATTCATCCTGCCGGGCCTTCATTTGTTCAGCCAATTGGCGCATCTCTTCGCTCAGTGACTGCATATTGTCATGGATCGATTCTATTTTATTCTCGTCAATAACCGGCAATTCAGGCAGTTCCGGTTTTTCAGCCAGTGGAATGACCAACCGCGTATTACCGACGTCATTCAAATCCTTCCAATCGATTTCGTCCTGATTACCTTCAACTTGTTTGGCGTCTTCAACAATAATTTTTCCATGAATGACTACTGCATTTTTAATAATTTCGCCTTCACCTTCCAAAACGATATTACCATTAGCTACGACCACGCTGCCATTGAGTGTACCGGCAATACGGAGATTACCGTTAACAACCAAAATGTCTTTATCGATTACACGGCCGGACTTCATTTCGTAGTCACCTTGGACGATCATGAAATTTTTTGAATTAGAAAAATATTTCTTTCGGATTTGGTCGATAACGTCGTCATCAACGACACTGGTCTCATTGTTCTGGGCAAATCCTCCGCCCGCAGCCAGACAAAGGACCAACAGGTAAAACAATCGGGATAGTTTCATGATTCCTCCTTGCATGGAACGAAATATATTCTGAATCTTTATCTAAGAACGGAAGTAAATAGAAATTCTCGCAGACATAAAATCATACGTATGGCAATTTTAAAGTTTCATGTTTTTTAAGGATTTTTTTGGAAAACAGGAAGATATAAGGCAGGAAGTAAAACTTTATGCAGTACCGTTATTTCGCATCAAGTTCTTTTAAATTTTTTTCGGCATTGTCCACGCCGGATTTGTATTGAATTGCTTTCGATAGTTCTTTGGCTTCAATAAAACAGTGACGGGCACGAGTCAGATCTTTTAGGCTTTTGTGGGCTTGGCCCAGCGATAGCAACGCAATGGCAACAACGCGTTTGCTGTCGAGCTGACTGGCCAGTCTGTGCGCTTTATCAAAGTACTCCAGCGCTTCCTGAACGCGATTCATCTCTAACAGCACATCGCCCACGCTCAGGTATGAAAACGGAAGATAAATTTTAAAACCGATCTCTTCGCGCAATTTCAGTGATTCAGTAAATAGCTCCAAAGCTTCTTCCAATTTCATTTCCTTCTGCATCAAAAACGCGATATGCCTCGTGGCATAGGACAATTCAAGTTTGAATCCATTCTGGCGTGCTATGGATTCTGCTTGCCTGTAAAAAGGCAATGGATCGGCGCTTTGACGGCGCTCATGAATGATACCGCTATAGAAAATGGCTTCCGCTTCGCCGCGTGCATCACTAATTTTCCTGCTTAAAACCAAACTCTTCTGAAAGAAATCCGCAGGGCGATCATAATCACTTTCGCCACGGTTATATCGCATGGCATAGTAAGTAAACCCCAGCCAGGTATTCATTTCGGCTTCTTCGCCAAAATCGCGCGTAGTGTCAAGCAATTCCCGGGCTTCGAACAACGACGCCAACGCTTCTTCATAACCTACGTTGGATGTAAAACTTTGAAACGCGTACATCTTACCGCGTTTGATGAGAAGCTTGGCATGAGTCAATTTATCCGACCGATCAATTTTCAAAAGACACGAATCCAGTAATTTAACCGATAGATCCAGGCGCCCTTCGTAAAAATGTGTCTCTGCTTTTTGCATAACACTCTGAGCTGATTCGTCGGAGATAACGAAGAAACTTATTATAACCCATATCAACATATTAGTGCCCGTTATTTAAAATTTTTAAATTTTCGAGTAACACATGGCCTTCATTCCAAGCGCCGTAGCCATCAGCTGTCGCAATATGCCCGGCATTCACGACGCTTTTAAAATCACATCCCCATGAATCGGCAAAAAAATTTGCCCGCTCTACTGTTACCAGCGGATCGTTGGTGCTGGCTACAACCAAACCAGGAAATGAAAATCGCTGAAGCTTGACCGGATGGAATCCACGAATAGCAGAAGGAAAGTTAGGTTCGTCGGGATCAGAGGGAGCGACTAACATCGCAGCGAAAACGTCAGCATGGAACTGCCCTGCCCACCATGCTACAGTATGACATCCGAGGCTGTGCGCAACGAGCAGAATTGGTCCTTGAATCGCCAGAATAGATTCATTCAGCGCACTCACCCATTCATCCCGCTCCGGATGATCCCAATCGCGTTGTTCCACGCGGCGATACTCCGGATGATGCAGTTGCCAAAGACTCTGCCAGTGGTCAGGGCCTGAGCCGGTATATCCCGGCACCATCAGCACGGTCGGACGATTCAAAAAGACTCCCGAAAATCACTTTTGGCAAATTCATCGCGAGCAGAAGCCGATGTCGCAACCCGTTGCCATTTGTCTTTCTCTTTTTTGTAAATGGACAACCACGAGCTCCGGAAAGCAATTTCTTCTTCGGTACCGTCTTTCTTACGTTGAATGCCGCGAACCTTGACTTCGCCGATCAACCAGGCCGATTTGCCGTCTTCGGAAATTTCAATAATCGGCGAATTGACATCCGTCACTTCAAGAAATCGCGTATTTTTTAAATACTGATCTAGACCGGGCGCAGCTTCTTGTTTCGTCCTGATCTTTACTTCCCCGTTACCGATTGAATACCACTTATCGGCCGATGAAGCGAGAAATTTAACAGCATCGTGGTCGAAATGAGCCTGATTGACCGCTTTGTACAATTCTAAAATTGACGCTTTTTCCTTCTCATAATCGATCTTTCTTCCACATGCTGACAGATTTAACAACACCCCCAGGAACATGAAAATTGTAAAAAATTTCATTTATCCTCCTGCTTGAAGACTGAAATACAATGCGATGGGTAAAGAGAGAATTAGGTGCTTGAACAACAATGCAATTTAGCAATTTACAATTGCGCAATATACAATTACGGAATATGCAATTAAAGTTTCAAAAATTTGGGGTATTTTTGGGTTAATTTTTAACCGATCGTATCATTGCCGCAATATCCGGATGTCCTTTGTTTTCTGCAATTTGTGCCGCTGTTTTGCCTGATTTGTCCTTTGCTTTTGCATCGACTCCTTCTTCTAAGAGTAATCGCACGGCAGAAGCACGGCCATATTCGGAAGCAAGCATCAGAATCGTTTTACCGTCCGGAGTCAACGACATTTTATCTCCGCCTTTTTTTAACAAAGTTTTTAATATCTCCGGCTTGCCTTTGATCGCCGCCTGCATGAGCGGATTAAACTGAAACCGATCTTTGACGTTGGGATCCGCTCCATTTTCCAGCAGAAGTTCGACGATATTGCCCCGATCCAATAATACAGCAAAAGTCAAAGCCGTTTTCCCATCAATGTCTTTGGCGTTAATGTCAGCACCGGCCGCGATCAAATCGGCTACCAGTTCACGCGGAGCATACCGCGCGGCATACATCAAAGCCGTCTGTCCGTTGGTCGCCCGGGCGCGGACATCACCGTTTTTGGCAAGGAACATCCTAACGAGTTTGACATGACCTTCACGGGCGGCAATCATCAATGGCGTTGAGTTATTGAGTTCATCCGTAGCATTCGAATCATTACTTTTCGTAAAACGGATGTTAGGATCCATGCCCGCATTCAAAAACATCCCAACGAGAATGACATCACCTTTGCGAACGCGTTCTAGGAAAGACTGATCGGTAAATTCAACGCCAAGTTTTTCAAGTTCCTTCCTTGCCGTTTCTCTTCGATTGCGGCACGCGCTGGCTGTCAGCATACATAAAACAATTAATAAAAAAAATTTTAGTCTCATAAATCCTTTTACCGGATGTTCATTTAAAATAATGAAATTTTATTTTTCTTCCCAATAGCGTTCTTCTTTCCATTGATCGGCGCTGTTACTATAACCGTTGCGTTCCCAAAATCCTTCACGATCATTGGCCATCAATTCAATGCCACGAACCCATTTAGCGCTTTTCCACGCATACCGTTTCGGCACAATCACCCGCATGGGCCCTCCATGTTCGATAGGCAATGACTCACCGTCATGCCGGTAAGCCAACACCACGTCTCCATCCATCATGACTTCGAGCGGCAAATTGGTCGTATACCCGCCGTAACAATGTTGCATTACAAATTTCGCTGAAGGTTTCACTCCGGCTAATTTTACAATCTCACTAAACAGCACGCCCTCCCATCGATTATCCAGCCGGCTCCATGTCGTCACACAATGAAAGTCAGCAAACACTTCAACCTTGGGCAAATCCATAAATTGATCCCAATTCATTATGATTTTTTGTTCAACCTCTCCAAAAATTTCCAACTTCCATTCTTTAGTATCAATACGAGGCGTCGGCCCGTAAGTAAGAACAGGAAATTTTTCTGTTTGATATTGTCCTGGCGCAATGCGTTCCGCCCTTAGAGTATCTGACGATACAATTTTTTTCATAGTAATTTAAAAGTTATTTTAAGTATTGATTTGACTTGGTTATAATACATTGATTTATCCTCCATAATTCCATCCCGTATCGCGGAGCAGCAGCAATTCCTCGTTATTTTTTAATAATTTTGCATCCGTTACTTCCGCGATGATCACATCGTGATCGCCTTTTTCGCTTCGATCAACCGTTTTGCACTCAATATAGGCGGCGGCTTCTTTAAATACGGGCATGCCATTTTCAGTAAGTTCGAATTCAAAACCATTGATAGTATTGCCGGCAATTTTAATCTCTTTAAAAAATTTTCCGGCCATTTCTTTTTTGCTTTTTCCAACGAGATTCAGAACAAAAACCCCGCTTTGCCGTACTGCTTCGTTGGCCCAACTTTCTTTTCTGAGTGCGAGCATGATCAATGGCGGTTCAAAGGAAGCTTGCGAAACCCACGTTACGGTCGATGCGGCGTACGGCTTGGGTTCAGTCTGATCATGACCACGGCTGGTTAGAATGAATAAACCATAATGAAATAATCGCAATATTTTTTTCTTATCGGACAAGCGTAATTCCTTTCATTTTTTAAGCAGACGAAGCGGAATTCAAAATTGCCATTGCCTGTGACAACCGTGAAACGGCATAAGCTATTTCTTGCTCTGTATTGGTACGGCCAATACCGAATCGGATCGAGCTTCTGGATATGTCATCATTTAAGCCGACGGCTTTTAATACGTACGACGGTTCACGGGTTGCGCTCATACAGGCCGAACCCGTTGATACGGCAATTTCTTTTGCCGCCATCATCAGATTATCCGCCGGAACCGATCCGAAACTCATATTCAAATTATTCGGCAGTCGTTGAATTCTTTTAGATGCTTCTTGTGCCGTTCCGTAGGATCGAAGCACCGACTCGGGTAAAATATCAGGGCCATTTAATGAACATTCCGGAATGTGTGTATGCAAACCTTCAAAAAGTTGATGACGAAGCCGGACGTATTTCCAAAAATTTTCTTCGAATTCCATGCGCGCAAGTTCGGCTGCTTTGCCCATCCCAACGATACCCGGAACATTCAAAGTACCCGAGCGCATGTTATTCTCATGACCGCCGCCGTCCATTTGCGGCGCAATTTTAACGCGGGGATTTTTACGACGAACATACAACGCGCCAACGCCTTTCGGCCCGTAAATTTTATGCGCCGAAATTGACGCCAGATCAATCCCCAGTTCATTCACTTCCGCATCAATTTTTCCAAATGATTGTGCCATATCGGAATGAAGAAAAACGCCACGCTCACGGGTAATTTGACTGATTTCTTTCAAATGCTGGATCGTACCGATTTCATTATTCGCCATAATAACGGATACAACAAGCGTTTCATGCGTAATGGCTTTTTTAATATCGTCCGGGTCAACAAACCCTTGTTCATCAACGGGCAAAATAGTAACGGAATAACCGAATTTCTCAAGATGTTCACAAACATCCAATACGCATTTATGTTCGATCGCGGTCGTTATCAAATGCCTTTTTTTTTGTCCGTACATTTCGGCTAACCCTTTGAGCGCCAGGTTATTCGATTCGGTCGCGCCGCTCGTAAAAACAATTTCACTCGCTTCGGCGCCGATGCACTCCGCGACGTGTTTGCGTGCGATCGTCACGGCTTCTTCGGCTTCCCAGCCAAAAACATGCTGACGGCTCGCGGCGTTGCCGAAGTGCGTGGAAAAATAAGGCAACATGGCATCGAGAACGCGCGGATCAACCGGCGTAGTCGCGTGATGATCGAGATAAATGGACGGCATCAGTTTCGTAACGCAAAGTATGATCGATTATTTCAAAACGCGGCTGAATGTAGGTAAACGCATTTCTAAAATCAAGCAACCGCTTCGGGCACAATGTCTCATTGACATTTTTAGTGAAAACGTATATTTTGTTTTCAGTTAAAAAAGGAAAGACATGAATAAGATCAAAGCAGCCGTATTGGGTGCAACAGGCATTGTCGGACAACGGTTCATTCAGTTACTCGATCATCATCCGTTTTTTGAAATCACCGCGTTAGCCGCTTCTGAAAAATCGGCAGGAAAAAAATACGGCGACATCGTCCAGTGGAAACTCGATACTCCGATCCCCGAGCGCATTGCGGACATGACTGTACAGTCTTGCGAACCGTCACTCGATGCCCGGATAGCTTTTTCGGGCTTGGATTCCTCCGTTGCAGGTGAAATCGAATTAGATTTTGCAAGCCACGGTTATGCCGTCGTAAGCAATAGCAAAAATTATCGTATGGCTGAGGATGTTCCGCTGATATATCCCGAAATCAATGCCGATCATCTCGCACTCATTGACGTTCAGAAAAAAAATCGCGGTTTCAAAGACGGATTTATTATTACCAACTCCAACTGTTCGATCATGGCGTTTCTGAATATTATTCATGTGCTTGACCGCAATTTCGGCGTCGAGAAAATGACGGCCGTGACCATGCAAGCCATATCCGGCGCCGGTTATCCCGGTGTAGCCTCAATGGACGTTTTAGGCAATATTGTTCCTTTCGTCGGCGGCGAAGAGGAAGAAAAAATTCGTACCGAACCTTTGAAAATCCTTGGAAAGTTAAACAAAGAGCGTATTGAATTTTCTAAAATCGTGATCAGTCCTTCGGTCAATCGCGTTCCTGTTCTTGACGGTCATCTTGCGTCGGTATCCGTCAAACTAAAAAAAACTACCACTGTGGATGAAATCAAACAGCGGTTACGCACTTTTAAAAGTGTACCTCAGGAACTGGAATTACCCTTGGCGCCCAAAAGGCCGATCATCGTTCATGAAGAAATTAACCGGCCTCAGCCGCGATTGGATATCCATCTTGAAAAAGGCATGGCGGTTTCCGTCGGCCGTATTCGTCCGTGTGAAGTTTTAGATTTTAAGTTTACTTGTCTTGTCCACAACACGATCCGCGGAGCGGCCGGAGCGGCCGTACTTAATGCGGAATTACTCTACGCAAAAAAATTATTATAACTCATCTTCCGGTAATCTATGATCGTCATGAAATTCGGCGGAACGTCGGTTCAGGATGCGGCGGCTATCCGCTCCGTCATCCATATTGTTCAAAATAAATTATCCAAACGACCGGTTGTTGTCGTGTCGGCCGTTGCCGGTGCGACCAACCATTTATTGGAAAGCGCCCGTCTTGCCGTAGCCGGACAGAAACATAACGCCGAAGCGATTCTAAGAAAATTGCACGAGCGGCACTCCGGTATTACGGCAGAGTTGATCCATCAACCCGCCGAACGGGAAAAAGTTGACGCGTTTCTGCAGATGACATTTGATAAACTGCAAAGTCTTGTCGACGGTATTTCGCTGCTGGGCGAACTCACGGACCGCTCGCTCGATATGTTTGCGGCACAAGGCGAATTATTATCTTCAGTGATCATTGCGGCCGCATTTCGTGAAACCGGAATCGATACGGCTTGGCTGGATATACGTGATGTGATGTTTACAGATAATCAATTCACCGCCGCAGTACCGGATACAAATTTATTGAAAACACATTCGGTAAAACACATGAAGCCTGCTTTGGAAAAGGGAAAATTAATCGTGACGCAGGGATTTGTAGGTAATACCAAAGACGGCATTACAACGACGCTCGGACGCGGCGGATCGGATTATACAGCGGCTTTGCTCGGCGCTGCACTCGATGCCGAAGATATTGAAATCTGGACGGATGTAGACGGCGTGCTCACTTCGGATCCGAAAATGGTGAACGGAGCTAAACGAGTGAAAGTCATGACTTTTCAGGAAGCTTCAGAATTAGCTTATTTCGGCGCGAAAGTTTTACATCCGGCTACGATCATTCCGGCCGTTGAATGCAATATTCCCGTACACGTATTCAATACCAAAAACCCGGCATCATCCGGCACGTTGATTACCGCGAAACATGATCGCTCGCTGGAAGGATTGAACACGTGCGTCATTAAATCGATCGCCTACAAAAAAAATATTACGATTCTCAACATCACATCGACGCGCATGTTACTGGCCCACGGATTTTTGTATTCGATTTTCGAAGTATTCAAACGGTTGAAGATTTCCGTCGACGTTATTTCTACCACTGAAGTCAGTGTTTCATTGACCATTGATTTTTCAGATCGCCTGGAAGAAGCGGTTGCCGAGCTTAGACGTTTTGCTCAAGTTGCCGTCGAGCAGGAACGTGCTATTGTATGCCTTGTGGGCGAACAAATGCGCTACACGCCCGGCATTGCGGCACGCACGTTTAACGCGATCCGTGACGTCAATATGAACATGATATCGCAAGGCGCTTCGGAGATTAATCTGACTTTTGTGATCGCGCAATCCGATGCTGACGCTGTCGTCAGACGTTTGCACGATGAGTTTTTCTCCGGCCCGCTTCCATCCGCCATTTTCGAATAGGTGCACTATGAATATCGTTCTGATTGGTTACGGAAAAATGGGAAAAGAAATCGAGCGCATTGCGTGCGATAAAGGACATTCGATCATTGGTTCATTCTCAAAATCGCGCCTGATGTCTACCGATAAAATTTCAAACGCAGACGTGTGTATCGATTTTTCATCTGCGGACGCGGTAATCCAGAATGTAACAATCTGTGCTCAAGCTCAAAAACCCATTGTGATCGGAACGACCGGATGGAACACTCATCTCGAAAAAATTAAAACGATCGTACACGAAAAAAATATCGGGCTTTTGTACGCGTCTAATTTTTCCATAGGCGTTAATGTATTTATGAAAATTGTAGAAACCGCCGGAACATTTTTCAATCATTTTGAAGATTATGACGTTGCGCTGCAGGAAATTCATCATCATCAAAAAGCCGACAGCCCAAGCGGAACCGCTCTGAGTATTGCTGAAATTCTTCTGCGGCAAATTAATCGGAAAAAAAGTATATTAACGGCGAAGACGGAAGGAAAAATTTCCCCGGAACAGCTTCACGTCACTTCCATTCGTACGGGCTCCGTTCCGGGAACGCATTCCGTTTTGTTTGATTCACCGGCTGACAGTATTGAATTGATCCACACGGCACGAAATCGCAGCGGATTTGCTTTTGGGGCAGTGTTAGCTGCGGAATGGATTTGTAATAAAAAAGGTTTATACACATTGTCGGATATGTTGAATTTGTAAAACAAGCAGGGTACCTATGAATATTGAAAAGCTTAGAGGCAGCGGCGTTGCCATCGTAACGCCTTTTTTAAAAGACAGTAGCATTGATGAAAAATCTTTGCGACGGTTGGTTGACTTTCAAATCGACCAAGGAACGGACTTTCTTGTTCCCTGCGGCACGACTGGTGAATCGGCCACAATGGACGCCGACGAACGAAAACGCGTCATTCAAATTGTCATCGAGCAAAATAAAGGACGTATTCCGGTCATTGCCGGCACGGGAACCAATGCGACAGCGACCTCAATCAAATATTCCGAGCAAGCCCAGTCACTCGGTGCGGACGGCGTTTTACTCGTCGGACCGTATTACAATAAGCCGACACAGGAAGGTTTTTTTCAACATTTCAAAGCTATTGCCGAATCCATCTCAATTCCGGCGATTGTATATAATGTTCCCGGGCGCACCGGCAGCAACATCGAGCCTAAAACTATTTTGCGGCTGACGGAAATTAAAAATATCATCGGCGTTAAAGAAGCTTCTGCGAATTTCGGGCAATTTATGGAAATTCTGAATCATCGCCGAAAAGATTTTCTGGTATTATCCGGCGATGATGCGTTGACACTGCCGATGATGGGTATCGGCGCCGACGGCGTTATTTCCGTTGCAGCCAATGTGATCCCAAAGACCATGGCAGAAATCGTAAAATTTGCGCGCCAAGGCAATTTTCCCCAAGCACAGGAAATTCATTATCGCTATTTAGATCTGATGAATTTGAATTTTATCGAATCCAATCCGATTCCCGTCAAAGGCGCGCTCGCGATGATGGGAATGATCGAGGAAAATTATCGCCTTCCTCTCGTGCCCATGCAGGACGCCAACAAACAAAAAATGCGCGCAATGTTGTCGCATTTAAAGCTGATATAAAATCCACATTAGAGAACACAGAGTATTTATTTTTTAAAACTCAGCGACCTCTGTGCTCTCCGGTGTCAACTTCCCAACGCCCCAAACCTGACAAGAATCATAGTTTTTCCCCGTCTGTCTTCTTATTTTCTATCGGTTTGATTTTACTTAGCCGGAGAAATTATGACGCCATATTATGCTTTGTCGAACCCCATTTGCAGGATCGTTGAAAAAAATCCGGATCAGTTTACACGGGCCGATCTGATCAACGTCATTGAACGTAAGCACATCGAACGGATTACATTTCATTATACGGCACTGGATGGAAAGCTCAAGGAATTGAAATTACCCATCACTTCGAGGGGCCATGCGGAAAGAATCCTCGCCGAAGGCGAACGCGTTGACGGGTCGTCTCTTTTCAAAGGCATGGTCGACGCGGGATTGTCCGATCTCTACGTTGTTCCTGTTTATAAAACCGCCTTCCTCAATCCTTTTGACGACAACAGCCTTGATTTTGTGTGCCGTTATATCACGCCGGACGGGCAATTAGCGCCGTTCGCACTGGACAATATTCTGCACAATGCTTATGAATTATTCAAAAAGAACACCGGACTCGAGTTGTACGCTCTTGGAGAATTGGAATTTTTCCTCCTCAGCCCTTTGAACGATCCTATGTATCATGCTTCGAAACAAAAAGGTTACCACGCGTCAGCACCTTTCGTCAAAAACGGCCCTGTTCTCAATGAAATGATGCGCCACATCGCCCAGATCACAGGCGCAGTAAAGTATGCCCATAGCGAAGTCGGTTACGTGGAACATGTGTTTAGTCATTTGGAAGAGATTCGTGGACGACAGGCGGAACAACTGGAAATAGAATTTTTACCCACGGCAATTACCGACGCTGCAGATCATTTAATCGTTGCGCGCTGGCTGATGCGTAATGTGGCGCACAAACATGGTTGCGTCGCGACATTCGCGCCGAAAATCGAAGAAGGCGTGGCGGGTAACGGTTTACATATCCATATGGAAATACGGAAAAACGGTCGTAATATCATGCGCGATGCCGACGGCCATTTATCGGTCGAAGCAATAAAACTTATCGGCGGATTATGTACGTATGCCGATTCGCTGACGGCCTTTGGCAATACGGTCGGATCATCTTATCTGAGACTCGTTCCCGATCAGGAAGCGCCTACCCGCGTATGCTGGAGCGACCTGAATCGCAGTGCGATGATCCGTGTACCTCTCGGATGGACTCAAACGCACCACCTCGCCAAAACCGTCAATCCGCAGGAATCGGCATTAAGCACCAACGGCGCCAACGGCCAGACGGTTGAATTGCGTACGCCGGACGGAAGCGCGCTTATTCATCCTCTCCTTGCCGGAATTACTTTGGCGGCGGACTGGGGTCTTGCGCATCAGGAAAGTATTTCTTTTGCAGAAAAATTATACGTGAAGGGCAATATCTTTAAAGATAAAAGCCTTCTTGAACAACTGCCCGTGATTGCGAAAAATTGCGTCGAGTCTTCAAAAATTCTTAACGATAAAAGAAAATTTTACGAGCGTGAATCCATATTCCCGTCCAGCGTGATCGACTATATGATCAAACTGCTCCGAGCCGAAAACGATGAAATCCTCCACAAATCGTTGAACGATCTTCCACCGGATGAACGCCTCAGTGAAACACGCAAAGTTCTGCACAAGGATTTGCACCGCCACTGAAAATCACTTATCCACCGACAGCCAGATGAACGTGATTTTCACTTCGACTGTTCGTGTGAACGGCTGGAAAATGGGGAACTACGTACTCTATTAATTCATCCAGTACCTCATCGGCTGGACGGCGGCCATATTTTAAATTCAAAATCACGTGGTTCACACCAATCATTTGAAGATGTCCTAATAGTTCCGTCAATCCATTTCTTCCTATCCGATAACCTAAATGAATTGGTGTTGCCGGATAATACGGGTCTTCATTCAA
This sequence comes from bacterium, assembly GCA_019695335.1. Taxonomy (NCBI): domain Bacteria; species bacterium. The sequence continues at coordinate 49,196 of JAIBAF010000001.1, read as the reverse complement.
ATCAATATATAAGGATTGCCCGAAAGGCAAAAAAGCGCCGGGCTTTTCGGCATCAACAATTTTCCTCCACTCATCGACAACATTTTTTTGAAGAGTTACGGGCCGCGGATACATAAACCACCCATCACCGTTTTGAGCAATCCACGATAATTCCTGCTGGCTTTGGCCTACGATCATTGTCGGAATCGACGACGCAAAAGGCTTCGGCACGAGATCCGCCCCGGCCATCGCTCCATAGTAACTTGAAATCGTCGGATAGGTGACCGACAAAGATTGTCTGAACACCCGTAAATGTTCCCGGAATAAATCGCCTCGGAATTGCATCTCAACGCCAAATGCCGGAAATTCGACAGGCCGGTCACCCGAAGCAATTCCTAAAACCAAACGCCCTTTGGACAATTGATCGACTGAAGCCGCAGCTTTTGCCGTGTGTAGAGGATGGCGGATCGGCAGAACGATCGCTCCCGTAGCCAAAGCTATCGTGGACGTTTGAGCTGCAATGTATCCAAGATAAACCCACGGATCAAAAATCTGCCCGATGTCACCAAATTTCGGATCGCGCAGCGGAACATCACGAAACCACAAAGCAGCCATACCGCCAAGTTCTGCCTGCTTAGCTAAATTAACCTGATTATGCATGGTCGGTTGATCAAGCGTAAACGCTTCAATCGGAAAAAAAACACCTAATGTAAGATGATCAGGTGTAAACATTCGACGAAAACCATCGTTCTCATGAAAACTACGTTCAACATTATGTATCAACATAGAATAATTTTCCTTTCTTGGACAATATATCGCAGTATCGGCTCCAATTATTCCTGATAAAATATTTTTTTAACCGGGACTGTCCTTAAATCATGAAATTTCAATCTTGTTTTTTTGCCCCAAAAATTCCCTTGTTTGTGGAAAACATTTTTTGTACTCTAATGGCAACTCAAAAACAACTATCGAGAGGACGCGCCATGAAAAACATTGTTGGAGTTTGTTTTACTTTATTAATTGTATCGGTTTCAACGGCTTTCGCCCAGGATTTGGCCAAACTTGATCCCAATACCGCGACGGATGTTCTCGATAAATTAGGCAAAGAACATTACGCTAAACTGGTGAAAGATCACGAAGCCAAGCTCGCTGAATTAGAAAAGGCCGGCACTCAAATCATTAAAGCCGATATTACGCTGACCGTCGTCAAACCTACTCCAATAGCTTTCGCATGGCCGGTTTCAAGCGGTCAGAAACTCGCCGATAAGTCAAACGTCGCTCGTTCTCCTTACGTCATGACACTCTATCCCACAAAAGATCTTACCGGCAAAGATGTTGCGCAAAAATGGCAGATTTCGTACGCTACCGGCACCATTAAGGCCATTGAATGATCCTCGCCGGCTTGCGACATACCCGGGCTTTGACGTGGCCCATTGCGCTGGTTTATTTATGCCTTGCATGTTCCTCTACGTTTGCCTTTTTTCACCGGCATCAGGTTACGGTTGACGCCGAAAGTGTCAAACCGCATGCCGCCAAACATGAATTACATGAATCCGGATGTGAAGAACATCTTACTGCCGGATTTGATTACGACCATCATTGCATTACATGTAAAAATTCTACTCAACGGTTTCTATTACCTCTTAATGCATGGATTCCGGTTAAAAATGAGTTTTATCTCTCCTTTCTAACCCACACTTCCCGCATAGCATTTTCAAAACCATTTCTTACTTCAGCTCCCGGACGCGGTTCTCCCCTAGCCTAATTTTTTATTCGTTTCCACATTGCGGTCCTCATCACGTTTTAAACAAAACGGGATTTTTTTATTCATCAAGGAAAGAAAAACTTATGAAAAATTTGGTCGTTCTTTGTTTAATATTTTTTATCGGCTATCGTCCATCGTTTTCACAAACCCAGGTTAATCCTGATATCAGCGTCATTCCAGATTTCAGGACTTCATGGCACAACGAACCCGGTACTGAGGATAAGAACCACTTGAATTTCAATCTTGAAGAAGTTGAACTAGCCATTCAAGCTCCACTGAATCCGTATGCACGAGCGGATGTTTTTGTCGCTTTTACAGGTCAAGAAGACGAACCGGTCGATATTGAAGAAGCGTATTTTACAATTCTCAAAGGCCTTCCACTGAATTTCAATATTAAAGGTGGAAAATTTCTCGTTGACTTCAGTAAACTCAACTCGGCACATCCGCATGCATATCCTTTTGTGTACAGACCTCTTTATCAGTCGAATTATTTCGGCGATGAAGGATTGAAAGACGAAGGCGTTGAATTTAACACACTGCTGCCTACAGGTGACGTCTATACTAAAATCAGCGCGACTATCGGCACAGGCAATAGCCTTGACGGCGAACGAAATAACTTATTCTATGCAAGCCGGATGAACTCGTTTTTCACCTTATCGGATTACACTGTACTGGAAACCGGTATCAGCGCCGCAACCGGCATCAGTGATAGCACTTCTAAACGGTTTAAATATTTAAACGGCGATCTAAAATACAAATGGCGTAAAGATCAATACACCTCATTTACGTTATGGGCTGAAGGACTGTGGAGCCGTTCGGCAGGACTAAGTACATGGGGATTTTATACGGCGGCCAACTATCAGTTCAAACGGCGTTTTGAAATCGGATCGAAATTCGATCTTTCGCAAACGATCGACAACAAGGATCTTACGCGAATGGTTTCGGTCAATTTTAATTTCCTCCCAGTTGAAGAAACGTTGGTATTTCGTCTCGTCGTATCGAATACCAAACCCGAAGGCTCAAAATCGTTTAGTGCAGTGATGTTGCAGACTGTTTTTTCACTCGGCCCTCATAAAGCGCATGCGTTTTAATCAAAAATTAAAATTTGAAAGAGTAAGGTTATGAATAAAATATTGTTGGCTGTTTTTTTTAGCATTTTTTTTGGTTTTAATGTTTCCGCACAAATTCAGATTGTCACGAGTACGACGGATCTCCAATCCATAGCCGACGCGATCGGTGGCGATAAAATTCAATCGTCGAGCATCGCACGCGGTAGCCAGAACATTCATATGGTTGAAGTGTTACCCAGTTTCATGCTGCGCATCAAAAAAGCCAAAATGTACGTTAAAATCGGTATGGGCCTGGACATCTGGGCTGATCCGCTGATTGATGGCGCGCGTAATTCAGATTTATTAATTGTCGATTGCTCCAAAGATATCGACAAGCTCGACGTTCCGACATTCAAAGTAGATGCCAGCCATGGCGATGTGCATCCGTACGGCAATCCGCATTACTGGCTCGATCCCGCGAATGGTACGATCATCGCTTCGGAAATTTGCGATGCCTTGTGTAAATTGTCGCCTTCCGATGCTCCTTTTTTCAATGAACGGTTATCGCAATTTAAGAAGCTGACGGAAATAAAAATTGCCGAATGGGCTAAATTGATGGAGCCTTATAAAGGTTCTCAGGTAATCGTATACCATGACGACTGGCGCTATTTCGCCCGAGCATTCGGGCTTGATATAGTCGGCTTCGTCGAACCTAAACCGGGACTGGAGCCTACGCCGTCGCATTTATACAAATTGACGAACCTTATTAAATCGGATAATGTTAAACTGATCGGATATCAGCCGTATTTCAGCGATCAGGCTCCCAAATCGCTGGCATCGCAAACGGGCGCAAAAGCCATCAAGCTTGCGACGTCGGTCGGTTGTATCGAAGGCGTTTATACGTATTTTGACATATTTGACTATAATCTGAAACAAATTGTCGCCGTTCTTAAAGGCGTGAATTGACAAGACGAAGATCGTTGTACGTAGAGCGGACACTGTTCCGCTCTACATGATTTTAATCAAGGTGTAATCATGGAAAAAAAAGCTCTGATCGAATTAAAAAATTGTACTCTCGGCTACGGCTCCAAAACCGTTTTGCAAAACATTGATTGTACGATTTTCGAGAATGATTTTATCGGGCTCGTTGGCCCAAACGGTTCCGGCAAAACAACTTTTCTTCGCTCTGTTCTGGGCATTTTAAAACCTATCAGCGGAACCTGTGTCCGGAATTCAGATCACTTGGACTTTGGGTACGTTCCGCAGAAGGAACATCTCGACACGATCTTTCCTTTCTCGGCTTTGGAAGTCGTGTTGATGGGTACTTATAAAAATATTGGAATGTTCGCTAGTCCCAGGCGTAAAGACCGTGAATGGGCACGAGAATGCCTCAAACACGTGGGCATTGAACATCTTGAAAAAGTTTTATTCAAAAACTTATCCGGCGGACAAAAACAACGCGCATTGATTGCACGGGCATTGGCTACGAGACCGAATATTTTGATCCTCGATGAACCGACTAACGGTATGGATCTGATTTCGCAAAAATCAATTCTTGATCTCATCGCTGAATTGCACGTCAAAGACTCGCTCACGATTATTATGGTCAGTCATTTGCTTAACGAAGTAGCGAATTACGTGGAGAAAATTGTACTGGTCGAGAACAATGCATTCCAGGTAGGCAGCGTGAGTGAAATTCTTTCAGGTGCTAATTTATCTAAATTATATAACATTCCCGTTCACGTCGACACGTTACGCGGACGCAATGTGATTCAAGTCGGAGAATAAGATGGAAACGCTGATTCATGTTTTTGAAATTGATTTTATGCAACGTGCATTGATCACCGGCTGTTTAGTCGGTGTGATGTGTTCGTTTCTCGGGGTGTATATCGTGTTACGGAAAATCGTATTCGTCGGAGCATCGTTGGCTCAAATTTCATCGTCAGGCTTTGCGCTCGGCATATTGTTCGGACTCAATCCGTTTATCGCCGCATTGGTTCTGACGCTGATCGGCGTGTGGATCTTTGCAATGAATCTTCAGACTAAAAAGATCCCGCAGGACAGTTTCCTTGCGCTCGGTTACATTATTGCGTCCGCCGGTTCGATCCTGCTTTTATCCAAACATCCGCGTGGCGACGCCGATCTGATGATGCTGCTCTACGGCAATATTCTTACCATCACCGTGGATCACATATATATTTTGCTGGGAGCGTTGGTTTTGATCGGAAGCGTACATTTTTTATTTTATAAGGAATTTATGTTCATTGCTTTCGATCCGGAAATGGCTGAAACATTGGGTTATCGGCCCCAAGTTTGGAATGTGGTATTTTACATAACGGTTGGAATTTTAATTTCTCTCGCGATTGAGTCGGCCGGCATTTTATTGGTATTCGGATTATTGGTGATCCCGCCAATCGTAGCTATTCAGCTATCCAACAATATCCGGCATATTTTCATAATAGCAGTTTTAACATCGGGACTATCAATACCGGCCGGATTGTTCGTTTCGTTCACTCAGGATTTACCATCCGGACCGACCATCGTCGCCATGACTGTAATCTTTTTGATTATCGGCTATGCAACGGGCAAAATCCGGGCACGCGTGTGAAGTTTTAGGCACGACCAAGAAAAAAACGTAATAGCAATCATTACGGTTTTTTTATTCCATTCCAATTTTTAACTACTTTGTTCGTAATCCTTGCTTACGAATATCGATTTTCTCTTTCTCTGTCAGTTTATTATAATTATACAGAGCGTTTTCCCAGTCTCCGTACATAGGGTTGGGTATTACAATAAATTTTTGGCCGAATAATCCTTTGGCATTTTCAACAGCTTTGAAACGATCATCGACGGATTTCTTTTCGAATACATCCGAAAAATCATTTAAGTTGTCTCCAACGAGTAAAGCAATTTCGTGAGTTTCAGCTACTTTTTGCCGGCGCGGTTCTTTTCCCGATTGTGTGGTTTTGACCATAACGTGGAGCGTATCCGCATTGGGAAATCCAAGGCTTTTCAGGTTTTCGATCGTAGCATTTTTTTCGCGAACATTCCGGTTAGTGACATAAAAAACATCGGCGCCTTTGGACGCGGCATACTGAAGAAATTCCAAAGCGCCCGGTACGGCCCGTGCGGTTGCAGATAATGTCCAGTCTTCCCATCCGGCTGGATAATTCAGACGATCAAGAATTTGCCGCGCACTGTATGGACTATTGTCCAAAACTGTTTCATCCACATCGACGATCACAGCAAAAGGTTTCGTTTTTTTGGGTCCGGCGATTTGTTGATCCAACGCAACGCGCGCCCAATTGAATGCCTGGTAACACAAGGCCCGGTATTCGCCGGAAACTTGTTGCCACAGGACAGATGTTATGTATTGATCATGTAAAGACGGCTCGGCAATTTTATCCTGAGCCGATGCAATTGTAGCCGTAAACCAAAAAGCTGCTGTGATTAAAAATATCCGTTTCACAAATCGCTCCCTTCTTTGAAATTTCTGTAAAGTATTTACTTAGTTTACTCCATGAAATCAACTGAATTTGATTGTAATACATTTTTATTTGAATTAAGCTTGTAAAAGAATGTGATCTTTTGATAAAAGCGCTGTTATGAGAATACTATTCGTTGTGAAATTTATAATACCTATAGCAATTTTTTCAATACTTGCTTGCAGTCCGTCTTATCAGGCTTTTGAACCAAATTCAACGCATGTTCTGGAAGTAGTCTCCGATTCGGGCAGGAACCTGGCTTTACTTTCCATACCATCAAACTACTCGTCATCACGGACTTGGCCATTGTTTATAGCTTTACACGGATATGGCGACCGTGCTGATGCTTTTCTTGATTTGTGGAAACCGGCTGCGGACTCTCTTGGAATTATAGTATTGGTACCACAGGGAGAAAAAGCCGTTCCGGGAGCAGGTTGGTCGTGGACTACAGGTTCAGAGAAAAATATTCGCATGGCTATTGACGAAGTACAGAAAAAAATTCCAATAGCATCCCGCCAAATCTTTATCGGCGGTTTCTCAGCCGGTGGAAGTTTGTCATATTATTTGGGACTAAAGTATCCGCATGTGTTTTCAGGAATCGTTGCCCTAGGCGCGTCATTTGATCCAAAAAGCCTGACAAGCATTCAAAATAGCCAACTCCTGCAAGGTAAAAAGATTTACATCGGTCATGGAATGCTTGAAGATAATTTTGAAAGCTCAGCTTTGGTTGCCGAATCAGAATTTAAAAAACTGGGAGCCAGCATCTCGATGAATCCATATAAGGAAATCGCTCATACTTTACCTGAACCAAAAAGACATGAAATAGAAAAAATTCTAAAATTCCTGCTTGATATCGATTAGATCTTCAAATGGGTAAAATAATTTTTGCCGTCGTTCCTTTATTCCGTTCGCTTAAAAGGCTGATCGAGCCGCCATGCAATTCGGCGATCATTTTGCAAATGGCCAAACCCAGACCGGAGCCGCCGAATTCTTTAGAACGGCTTTTGTCCACACGATAGAAGCGCTCAAATACACGCGGCAATTCGTCAGGATCAATACCTATTCCTTCATCGTTCACGTGAATTTCTATTTGGTTGGTTTTACCATTATTGACGTTGACCGAAATCCGGATCGGCGATCCAATAGGAGAATATTTCGACGCATTCGACACCAAATTCAACATCAATTGATAAAATAATTTTTTGTCTATTGGCAATAACGGAAGATCGTTCACCGCGCACGTCAGCGTTTGTTGTCTCAAACTGCACAGAACCTCCCAGTCTTTTTTAACTTCCTGACAATAGTGTTTCAGGTCAACCGGTTCTTTTTCAATACGTATCTTATGGGAGTCGGCCCTTGCCAGCAACAGCAATGCATCAACGATATTGATCACATGCAACGTTTCTTCCTGCAATTCACTTAATATTTGTACATACTCCTCTGCCGTACGATCTTTTGAAAGTCCTACTTCGATATTACCACGCAGGATCGTAAGCGGCGTTCTCAATTCGTGAGAAACGTTGGATGAAAATTCATTAATTTGATGAAATGATTTTTCTAAACGTTCAAATAAACGGTTCAACGTTTCCGTCAGACGGATAATCTCCGGCTCGGTTGACTCGGTATCCAATCGCAGATCCAAATGCTGCCAGTCTATTCCACGTGCGGCTTTTCGGATTTTTTTCAATGGACGGATAACGCGGTTAGCCAAAACATATGCAACAATAAAGCTGATAATGACCACAGGAATAATGGAATAACCCGCCGCTTCTTCCAATACACTTACATATCCTGATAATTGGTGAACGTCGGATGCAGCTAATATATAGGCCACGGTTTTATCATTTTCACGAACCGGCATGACAACACATAATACATGGACAGAGTCGATGTCAATATTCACCGCTTCAGTTGAATTGACCGGTTGAAAATCATAGTAATCTTGAAAATTCCACACACCTAGGTTATTGGTTTTCCGGATCGTTCGGTAAGTGATGTCCGTAATCGTGACAAAACGGCTGTATTCAGAATTTTTGATGTGTTCATATTCAAGCCACTCATTGCTCTCTTTCAGTTCGATTCGTCCATCATGCGTCGTCACTAACTCTGCAAAAACCTGCGCTTCTTCGGTGAGTTCAGATTGCAAGTGTACTTCTACCAAATGCCTGAATACACCATAAAAAATTCCCGAAGTCAATCCTGCGACGAAAATACCCAATGCTAAAAAAATAATGATAAATTTTGTCTGCAAACTCAGGCTCATGCGTGAACGTCCTTTAAAATATACCCCGATCCACGAATAGTGTGAATCAGAGGTCTTTTACTGCCGACATCAAGCTTTTTGCGCAAATAATTGATATAAACGTCAACCAGATTCGTTCCACGATCAAAATTGATATTCCAAACATGTTCCGTCAATGAAGCACGCGTGATCAGGCGATTTTTGTTGCGTAAAAGATATTCGAGAATCGAAAATTCTTTCGAGGACAGATCGATAAACATTCCTCCTCTATAAACTCTCCGTTCTGCAACATTCATCATAAGATCGTCTGCGGACAATTCTTCGACGGCCCGAGAACCGCGGCGCAGCAGCGTTCGGATGCGGGCAAGCAACTCGATGAAAGAAAACGGTTTGGTCAGGTAGTCGTCCGCGCCTGAATCCAGTCCTGTTACTTTATCCAAGGCTAATTCTTTAGCCGTAAGGAAAAGAATCGGCAGATAAATATTTTCTTTACGAATTTCTTTGCAAACCGCAATGCCATCCAGTTGAGGCAGCATCCAGTCCAGAATAACAAGATCATAAGGTTCCGTAAGCGCCGCATCCAGCCCTGAACGTCCATCGGACTTCACATCCACCGCATATCCGGATTCAGTCAGACCTTTGATGATAAACGATGCTACTTTTTTATCGTCTTCGACCAATAATAACCGCATAAGCCTCCTCCGTCTGGGTCAAAATTAAGCTGAATTCCCGCGTTAATCAATAATTCAAAAATTAAAGTTTTCTAATGCTGAATTAAGTCCTGCTTAAGAATGAGCCATTAGTTTTAGTCGGACGAGCCATCTATTTCTGGCAGTATTGCAAAATGAATACGTGTTGCACCATCATGTGAAACGTTAACTCGCATAAAACCAAACTTAAGAACTTGGCCCCAAAAATGTATGACGGTTGCCGAGTCACTTCTTCAAAATAACCGGAGTTAATTTATGAATCCTCACCGACCTCATGAAGCGGTCATCATTGCAGCTGGCAATGGATCGCGGATCATCCCCAACGTCAACGTATCCCACAAATGCCTGATTCCCATCCTCGGTCAGAAGTTGATACGGTATATCATTTATAATCTCATCGCCGCCGACATCGAACAGATATATATTGTTACGGGATTTGAAAGCGAGCGGCTCAGACATTCGATTCGTAAACTCACTTTTCCGGTTAAAATCAGTTTCATACACAATGACGATTGGGAGAGAGGCAACGGCACATCTGTTTTCTGCGCCAGCCACGTGGTTCATTCGAAAGAATTTATTCTGACTATGGCCGATCACTGGTTCAGCGAAGACATCCTGATGGATATCATTCATGCCGACTTCCCGAACGTGCTTGCCGTCGACAGCCATGTCCATAACATTAATGATATCCAAGATGCAACAAAAGTTCGCATGGACGCCGATAACCGGATCCTTGCGATCGGCAAGAACCTCGAATCATACAATGCGATCGACTGCGGAATTTTCCGATTCAAGTCATTCGACATTTTTGCAGCGCTTCAAACCGCAATCGGACATAACGAATATTCGTTGTCCGGTGGCGTCAGAGAATTGATCAAAGCGGGAAAAATGTTTGCTCAGAATATTGAGGGAAAGCTATGGCAGGATGTGGACACTCTCTCGGATGTACAAGCAACCGTTAAAAAAATTCAACAATATAAAGCACAGAAAATACAATGAAAGTCACACACGTTTGGATCGATGCGACCCATATTTTTGCGTTTAAAAAGCTTTGGGGAATGACGCTCATGGAAAGAGTTATACGCCAGGTTCTTGAAAGCGGTATCCATCACATTACGGTTGCAGCATCCCCTGACGCATCGCAAATGCTCCGGCCCGATTTTCAAAAACGTTATTCGCACGCTAATGTCCAATGGATCGATCATCTAAAAAACATCCCTTCCGAAGTTGTAGCATCCGAGCAATTGATTCTTTTACTCGAAGGGCATTGCGTATACGATGAACGTTTGACCGATAAATTCTGCCGGGCAACCGTACCGGCCATCGCTTTCGATTCCGGCGAAAATTATCCGTTGATAGCCGTGGTCAAAGCTGCCGAAGCAAAAACGTTTCAGCATCTTTTGAAGCCGGATCAGCTACGCGCCGATCTAACGAAAATCAACGTTCGTGAAATGGATTCTTATTATCGCCGGTTGCGCTCATATCAGCCGGTCTATTGGATCGCTGTAACGTGCGATGACGATCTCGAATTGGCCGACGAATATCTGAAACGCTCCGTTCACAAAGGAACAAATGATCTCATTGCCAAATTTATTCACCCGCCCTTTGAGTTTGCTTTGACCCGGTGGATATGCCATACCGGAATTCAACCGAATCACGTCACGGTGTTCAATATTTTTCTTGCCTTCGGCGCCATTCCGTTTTTTTATACCGGTCATTTCGCCATCGCATTGGCTATGGCGCTCACCAAAGGTGTCACGGACGGCGTGGATGGAAAACTCGCCCGGCTCACTTTGCGTACAACTAATTTCGGCGATAAACTCGATCACGTTTCCGATACGATTTATCTTAATTGTTATTACATTGCTATGGCACTGTACTTTTCAGGCGGCAACACACAGACCTTGCCGTTTCTGGCGATGTACTGGGTCATCCCGACGTATTTTCTCGACCGGGTGGTCCGATGGTTATTTATGAAGCGGCATCATGAAACCGTCCAGGACTATCGCAAAATTGATGTGTGGTTCCGGCTTGTTCAATCCAATCGCAATATCTCCATGTGGACTTTGTTGTTATGCACGCTGGCCGGACATCCGTTGTGGGGATTTTACGGAATCATTTTCTGGACGCCATCCAATTTTGTTTATTATGGATGCCGGTATATTTATGAATTCAACCGTACACGTCAAGGAACAGGTTATCTGGCGGCATCATGATACACTCCAACGAACATAGTTCAACGGCAATCGATAAACCGGTTGTCAAAAATGTGAAAAAATTGCGCATCGCTTATTTTTCCGATTTGGAATTTCCGTCGAACGCTGTCGCGACGAAACAAATTGCCAAGACTGCCGACGCTTTGCAAAAAGCCGGAATATCGGTTGATTTATTTTTTCCGATACCATGGGACAAGATTCGACTGGACAAAACACGACGCTTACTGGAAATCCGTAAATATTATGGATTATCTGAAAAGCTTTGTTTAAACGAACTCCCTTCTCCCCTGCCGTTGCTCAAAAGAATGCATCGTCCGATTTTCAGCCGCTTGGCAATCCGATACATCGCACGGCTTTCGTACGACGTAGTATATGTTCGCAATCTGCTCCATCTCAGGCTGGCTCTTGCGCGGGGATCGCAGGTTATCTTCGAAACGTACCGATATACGGCAGATGAAAAAAATAATCGTCGGATTGCCATGCTGGCAAAGCAACATAATAATTTTTTAGGCGTCATCACGCATTCGGAATTGACACGGCAACACTTACTGGCTCTCGGCGCCCCGCCAGAAAAAATCATAACAATTTATAATGGTTACGACGAAACAGAAGTTCCGGCAAATATCAGCAAGATTGAAGCCCGGCAGCGATTGAATATTGATCTAAACAAAAAAATCATCTGTTACACCGGCAATATCGGCCGTGAAAAACATGTCGAATCGATTTTGGAAATTGCGCAATTTCTTCCGGAAATACATTTTTACATCATCGGCGGAAAACATACTGCCGACATCCATCGGCTGAAAAACTATGCTCAATCGCTCGGCATGAATAATTATACAGTCATACCATGGCTGGCTCCAACGGAATTAGGATCGTATCTTTTTGCCGCGGATGCACTCATTATTCCTCCGACGGCCAAACCGCTTTTAGAAGGCGGTCAGACCGTTTTGCCGATCAAGACTTTCATTTATCTTGCCGCCGGCATTCCGATTATAGCGCCTTTGATGGACGATACGTCCGAAATTCTAAAGCATACTCTGAATGCAATTTTATTGCCTCCTGACAGACCTCGTGTGAATGCATGGACGATCCGCGAACTTTTTTTGGATCATGACCTCATGGAAAATGTATCTAAAAACGCCTCGGCTACAGCGACAACGTTAACTTGGACCCATCGTGCAGAAAAGATCATTACATTTATCCGGAAGCGCACCGCCGTATGAAAGAAACCACTACTTCCAAAAAAGCCGGAATCGTATTAATCAGTAACATCATCACGTCGTCTGCACAAGCTTTGATCCTGATCGTGCTGGCGCGGTTGCTTGATCGCGCTGTTTTAGGCGACGTTTTCAAATTGGTCATGATCTATAAAACGGCCGTTATTCTCGGCAATCTCGGATTCAGTGATAACCCCTATTATTTCATTCCTAAAATCACCGAAACGGCACGCGGACGATTTTTAATACAGTCGCTGAAAATCCTGACGTTGACTGGTTTCTGTGCCGGATTAATTTCAGGCGCTTTTTTTGTGTACTTCTTTTCCGATCCGGTAATCGCCGTTGTATTTCTGATCACGATTACGATTGAATTGGTCACATCGATGACGCCGGATTTTCTTATCGCGGTCGGTCGCGTCAAAGCTTCGTCGGTTTTCAATATCGGCATGTCCGTATTGAATATTGGTATTATGATCGGCGCATGTTATAGTTTCGAACAGCCCATTTGGCCGCTCACTTATAGTTTTCTGGCGTATGCCGTAATCAGGTTATTCGGAAGCATCTGGCTGTTACGCCGCGATCTGGCCAACCGTCAGACTTCTTTGCCCGATGGCTTGTTGGCGGAACAGTTGCAGTTCGGTATTCCGCTCGGCATTGCCAATCTCGCTTACCGGATCAACAAACAGGTGGACAATTACATCGTAGCGTTTTTATTCAACAGCGCGACATTTGCCGAATACACCGTCGGCTCCTGGGAAATTCCGATGGTGTTAAAAATTCCTTACAGCATTACGGCCGTCTATCTGACGAAATACACTAAACTTTTTGATGAAGGTAAAATCAAAGAGCTGCAGACTCAATGGCTTTTGGTCGGAGAAAAAGTGATTTTATTGTTGGTTCCTATCGCAACATTCTTTTTAGTATTTGCACCGGAATTCATGCATCTCGTTTTCGGGAAACAATATGAACAGGCCGTCACGGTCTTTCAAATTTACACGCTCACACTGTACACGCGAATCAGCTCTTACAGCGGACTTCTTAAAGCTTTTGGCGAATCGCGCAATGTTTTGTGGCGCAGCTTAAATCTCATCGGCATGAACATTGTTTTTAATTTAATCTTTATCCAATTTTTTGGTCTTTATGGCGCTCCGATCGGAACATTGACAGCCAACTTAATTGCTCTTTTTCTCGCGCTCAGAAAGATTTCACAAGTCATGCATGTACCTGTCAGCCGTCTTTTACCCTACTCGTTTCATTTTAAGGTTACCGTGCTTTCATTACTTTTGGCAGCGGGAGTTAAGTATGGACTTCGGTGGACAGGCATTGAAGAAATTTTAATGGTCGGAGCCGGAGCCACAATTTACGTCGTCGTGTTCATTGTCGCCGGGTCATTATTGGGATTAATCCGCCGGGAAGACCGGGACTACTTCATTCGGTTTTTCGGTTTTGCAAAAACACGACAGGATCGTCGCATTATGGGAGATCATTAATCATGAATGCCAAAAAATATGTTGCAGTATTTCGCAATAATTTCCTCCCTTATTCCGAAACGTTCATTCACGAAGAATTGAAACATCATGAACGGTACGAGCCGACGGTTTTCGCCCGGACATGGCGTAATACGGAGCGATTTCCAGGTCATCGCGTGATTTATCTTGAAAAAATTCCCGGCCAAAAAAAACCATTAGAAAAGTTTATTTACAATCGCTTCCGTAAAAGCTGGTCATTCGAAAAAGAATTCAGGCAGTCACATTTTGATCTTCTTCACGCTCATTTCGGATACAACGGAACATACGCTGCGCCGTTCGCGCGTAAATATAGTTTACCGCTGGTTGTCACTATGCATGGTCATGATGTTACGATCCTGTGCGGACAAGAAAAATTTAAAAGACACTGGAAAGATTACACCGCCCATTTCGATGAGTTACTGGAAACAGCGAGATTATTTCTCTGCGTTTCAGACGATTTGCTCAACATGTTGATTTCCATCGGGTGCCCGCGCAATAAATTACTCGTCCATCGTCCAGGCATTGATTTGAGTATGTTCGTGCCTCCGGCAGAACCTGTCACAAAAAAACACGTCGTCATGATCGGCCGGTTTGTAGAAAAAAAAGGATTCGAATACGGTATTCGTGCGTTCGCCAAAACATTGCGCAAAACCGGTGATGCTGAATTAACCATCGTCGGCGACGGTCCTCTGCGAAGCGCATACGAACAAGTTATCCGTGATCACGGAATCCAAAAACGTGTTACGTTTACGGGTGAATTGATGCCCAGAGATGTCATCAAAATTTTACGTCAAACACGGGTCATTTTAGCCCCCAGTGTGACTCCGAAGAACGAAGATAAAGAAGGCATACCCAGTATCATCAAAGAATCTCTGGCCTGCGGTGTCCCGGTCATCGGCTCGCGACATGGCGGCATTCCTGAAATTATCGACGACGGCATCAACGGGTTCCTCGCTCAAGAGCGTGATGTCGATGCTTTGTCGGAATGTTTGATACATATTTTAAATAACGACCATCTTCGTCACGATATGGGACAGAACGCCCGGCTTAAAATGGAACGTAACTACGACATTCGCATCACCAACCAACGGCTGGAATCTATATATGATTCGGTTCTGTCATAGTCCTTCAAATTTTGAAATGACTTGTTAGAATATTCTTGTAATTTGATATCTCATACCATACATTCGTAGCAACCAACCAGACCCGTTTTTTAACATTAAAAATTAATTATTACGATGAAGTTCCTGAAGAACAACCATCGTAGTGCGGTTATTACCATTGCGGCAACTGCCATAGTCTTTCGTATTTGTCTTAGCACATGGTACGACGTCGACTATTTGCCAAGTGACGGAATCGTTTATCACAACTTAGCCGTGAATATCGTATCCGGAAATGGATATTCCAAAAGCACTGAACCGCCCTTTGAACCATATTTTTTTCGCGAGCCGGCTTATCCATTTTTTGTGGCCGGAATCTATGGGATCTATGCGCAATTTGGAAATCTGACTTACCTGCAAGACAACCGTGAGGACATCAAGAATCATCCTGAAATCCTATGGGTGAAAATTATTCAATCCTTGATAAGTTCTGTTACCTGTATCTGGTTCTATGGTACGTTGATATTAATTCTTAAACCGCGAATAGCTTTTTTGATTTCTATGGCAGGAGCATTGTATGTTCCTCTCGCTATCTTTTCAACATTCTTATTGAGAGAAACTTTTCAGGCCTTTGTGATTGTCGGAATGAATTATTTTTTTGCGCGGCTTTTGCTTGAACGGAATCGAAAATGGCTGATAGCATTTTCTGTAGCACTCGGTATATCGGCTTTGACTCTTCGGGTTACGATTATTATGCCGGTGCTGACCTTCATATATTTTTGGATTTATTTTAAAGATTTGAAGATAAGTTTAGCCTACACGGCTATGGTAGCAGGAATCATGCTTGTAATGTTGAGTCCATGGCTGATTCGCACTTATTTATTCTATCCGGACTGGCGTATTCTTCGTTCAGTGGGTACCAGCCACACGTTTGAGGTGAGAAACTCTTATCTTAAGCTTGAGCAAGACCTCGCGAGTGGTTTTATTGATTCAGCCAAATTTGAACAAGAGTACATCCGATGGAAAGCGCTTTCGGAGAAAGAACGTTTTGAACGGTCTTTTTCTGGATATTTTTCAGAGACGTCAATCAATGGAACGACGTCCCTATCTATACCGGCCGTAGCTAAAACAGCGTGGCAACGATGGCGCATGGCTTGGCTTGAAAGTTTATGGGTAGTAAAAAGAGATAACCAACGAATCCATTTGCGCCCACACTCGTTTTACAAATCGCAGGGAAACACCGTTTGGCTTGCCGCCAGTTTCGTTGGGTTATTATTCGGATACATGGCGTTGCCCGGAATAATAATTTTTTTCAGGCGGACCAATGTCATTCTGGTGGCGTTCATTTATTTCTACGCTCTCTTTTATTTAATATCCAACGATCCGCGCCGAATGTTGCCGGTTCATCTTTTTGTTTTTTTATTTTCCTGCCTTGGCATTTACTATGTGTATTGCCGTGTACGAAAAAAAGATCCAAATGAAATATTTAACCAAGAACCCGGGAGATTTTTATGAATACCCCTGACACGATGATTGAAACCCACAACCAAACACAACTGGATTATTTCGGAAAAAAAATCAAAGACAGTATGGTTCCCGAAGCCAGTCCGTACGTAGTTCGGCAGGTCGATCGTTTGTTGGCTTGCTCTAAAATTACTCAATCAGAGCGTGTCTTGGATTTAGGATGTGGAATGGGAAAATACACGCTTGAAATGGCTCGGCGTGGCATTCAGGTTGAAGGATTGGATTTATCGCCGTTTTTGCTTGAAAAATTTCGCGAATATGACGGCGGACGCTACAATATTCCATTGTACGAAAGTGATATCATTAAATTCCCTCCTCAACTCTTAGCACGATTTGACGTCATCACAGGTTTTTTTGTTTTGCATCATGTCCATGATCTGGAGGCATGCTTCACTGCATGCTTTCATATGCTCAAACCCGGTGGGCGCATCGTATTCCTGGAACCCAACGCATTGAATCCGTTGTATTATTTTCAAATTACATTTACGCCGGGCATGACCTGGGAAGGCGACGGAGGTGTCGTCAAGATGCGTAAAGGATTGATGTTCCGTTCGATGAAAAATGCCGGATTGACCGATACACGATTGGAACGTTTTGGTTTTTTCCCTCGCTTTATCACCAATCTGCCCGGTATCGGTCTTCCCCTCGAGTCGGTTTTTGAAAAAATACCATTGTGGAAATTCGCTCTACCCTTTCAGCTATTTACGGCAAGGAAACCGGCTGTATGATGACCGATATGAATGACTACTCTCAACGTTTGACATTTTTGCCGGAAAAAATCTGGGCTGCCCGTGGAGGCGATAAAATTTCATACCCAGACAACGGTAATGCCGTTTGTAATGATATTGAAATGGATTCGTTCTGGTATATGCACCGCAATCAATGTATTTCTGCGATGCTCGGAAACTATCCTCCGCCCGGAGTTCTCTTCGACATTGGAGGAGGCAACGGCGTCGTTTCCGTTCATCTGAAGCAATGCGGTTATACAACGATTGTCGTAGAACCCGGACGGCAAGGCGCTTTAAATGCCCGCGCGCGCGGCATCGATACGGTTGTGTGGGCAACATTGGAGGAAGCTGCTTTTATGACCGATTCATTACCGGCGGCCGGCATGTTCGATGTTCTGGAACATATTGAAAACGAAAAAAAATTATTGACCGAAATACATCGAATACTGAGACCGGGAGGACGTTTGTATATCTCTGTTCCGGCGCACAAATGGTTGTGGTCGTTCAACGATGAACACCTTGGCCACTATCGCAGGTATTCCCTAAAGCAACTTTCAAACGTTGCGACATCAGCCGGATTTATCACAGAGTATTCGACGTATTTTTTTTCAATACTTCCTCTACCGATTTGGATCAGTCGTACTCTGCCAAGCCGCATGGGCTATCGTCAGCCGATAACTCCGGCGACAAAAAGGAAAGAACATGTCTTGAATACCGGGATGATACATTCATTCATCACCACGTTTCTTGAACGCGAGTTGAAACATATCCGTAACAATAAATCTGTTTCTATAGGCGCAAGTTGCCTGTTAGTAGCTCGAAAACCAGGAGAGATAGTATGAAAACTTCTCCGTTTGAACTCTGGCTGTTCTATCATAATCTTCCCTTTGCGCTGGCCGCATTGCAAGCCGGCGTGACCGGTTTGATCGTTGATTGGGAAAACCAGAACAAAAAAAGCCGGCAAAATGGATTTGATACTCAGATCAACCATCATACATACGACGATCTTGTTAAGCTACGAAAAGAAAGTAATCATCCTATTATTTGCCGCATCAATGGCGTTGATAGCAACACGCCGGACGAAATCGAAAAAGCTCTGGACGCGGGAGCGAACGAGATCCTGGTACCCATGGTACGTTCGCAAAGAGAAATCGATTTGGTTATTACATATGTAAGAGAACGTTGTGGCGTTGGGATCATGATCGAAACGTGCGACGCTATTACCATCCTCAAAGATCTGGCCGAGTTACCGCTGTCGCGAGCTTACGTAGGTCTCAACGATCTTCGCATTGACCGGATCCGCTTGGGTTTGCCTTCCGCCAATCTCTTTTCGCCTTTTGCCGACGGAACTGTCGATCATGTCCGTCGTTTTTTTAAAGGCACGTTTGGTTTGGCCGGTCTTACGCTGCCGGAAAAAGGAACTCCAATCCCTTGTCGGCTTCTGATGAGTGAAATGGCAAGGCTTCGCTGTAAGTTTAGCTTTCTGCGCCGTTCGTTCATCGCCGATGTTCAACAAGATCTCTTGCCGGGTTGCGTAAAACACATTCGACAAAGCCTTCAAGAATTATTCCATTCGGATCAATCCGTACTGGAAGCTAATCGTATTCAGTTTCAGACTTTAATACAGGAGATACCGCATGGTCAGGCCAGGCCTGAAAGTCTTGCTCATGTATCCGCCGCACGCTGAGCATCTTGATCAGCTAAAAGCGGTTGCACCGGAAACAGAATGGAGAGTTGCAAGCGATGAACCTTCGGCGGCTCGTATGATTGCCGATGCCGATGCGGTTTTAGGCAATCGCTATTTTCTTCAATCGCTGCCGTACGCGCAAAATCTTCGGTGGATGCAGTCCAATTCTATGGGTACGGACATCATTCTCGAGGGTTGCGCAGATCGTCCTGAAATTGATATCACGTCCGCTCGGGGCGTTTACGACAAAGAACTGGCCGAACATACTCTGGCGATGACGCTGGCGTTGTTGCGCGGCTTACCGGAATTACGAGACGCTCAGAAAAAGAGCGAGTGGAAACGGTGTACCTTGCGCTGTTTATCCGATCAATGCGTCATGATCCTCGGCTGGGGCGGCGTGGGACAAAGTATTGCCGAACGAATCCGTGCATTTAATTCCGAGATCATAGGAGTTCGGTTGAATCATCCCGGCAAACCTGTTCGATTGCTAAACGGTACTTTAGTATGTGGTCCCGATCATTGGAAATCGATGCTCAGCCACGTGAACATATTGATCATGGCGCTTCCAAAAACGAAACATACTTATCACATCGTATCGGGCGATGAATTATGTGCACTACCAAAAAATTCGCATATCATCAATATCGGCCGCGGCGGGACTTTGAATGAAACAGCTCTCAAAACCGCTCTGGATTACGGTAATATTGCTGCAGCGGCGCTGGACGTATTCGAAACGGAGCCTTTGCCGACAGATCATTGGATTTGGTCGGATCCAAGAATACTTCTCACGCCTCACGTGGGCCGGAGCATCGAGCCGGCACCGCATAAATGGGAACCGTTGTTTGTTGAAAATGTTCGCCGATTTTACCACGAATTACCGCTTCTCAACATGGTCGATCGAAACCTGGGATATTAAATGACGCCTCTTCTGACTATTTTAATACCGGTATACCGTAATCGCGCTACGTTACAAGAATTGTACAAGCGTCTGATCGCAGTGCTTGAAAAACGTCAAGAACCGTTTGAAATCCTGTTTATCGATGATGCATGTCCTGAAGATTCGTTTTCGATATTAACTGAATTGGCTTCTGCCGACCGGCGAATTGTAGTCGTTGCGCTAAAAGAAAATGCAGGGCAGAACATTGCTTTGATGACGGGGCTTGCGTACGCGGCCGGTGAAACGATCGTAACGATGGATGCCGATTTGCAGGACGAGCCTGAATTTATACCAGCCATACTTGAAGAACTGAAATCAGGCTACCATGTTGTATTTGCAGGCAAACATGGCGCATACGAATCCCTGGGACGAAGGATCAGCGCCCGTTTATTTAAAACCATGCTTTATTTTCTAACGATGGGCCGCCTTCCTTTGCATTCGGGGTTGTTTATGGCGATGGATCGGATGATGGCTACACGACTGTTAGAAAATCCGATTCGACAGCCGCACATTCTTACCTTGATGGGATTGACAGGGCTTACAATGACGTCAATTCCATATCGCCGTCATCCTCGTTCCAATGGCGGTTCCAGTTATACCACCGCTCTGAGAATGAAAACGGCTATAAGCGCCTGGAATAATTTTTTAACGGCAAGAAATCCTTGGGGCAATGAAAAATTCCGTACGCCTCCCGTACGAGCTCACTTTAGAAAAGCGACTTAATTGAAGCGCTGCTCTCTATCGATAATCAGTTCCTTCCCTTTTATAATTTCCACAGAATCTTATTGTTCCTGATTAATAATT
Source organism: bacterium (assembly GCA_019695335.1). Classification (NCBI taxonomy): domain Bacteria; species bacterium. The sequence continues at coordinate 28,242 of JAIBAF010000001.1, read as the reverse complement.
AAATAAATTTATGCCATTCTATCCCGCCGAAAGCCGATGGAAAGCGGGTAGTTATTTATGAGGACCACCTTTCATATTTCCCGACGGACGTAGTTTTGACTGCAGCCGCCAAGGGTATCTAATATTAAAATGAGCTATTAAAACAGGAGACTCCGAACAATGGAAATTCCTTCTCATGTGAAAAACGAAGAACTGATCCGCTGGGTCAAAGAAACGGCAGAATTGTGTAAACCCGATCGCGTCTATTGGTGCGACGGATCCGACGAAGAGTATAACCGTCTTTGCGAAGAATTGGTCAAAAGCGGAACGTTTAAAAAACTGAATCCTTCCAAAAAACCGAACAGCTATCTTGCGTTATCCGATCCGGGCGACGTTGCGCGTGTCGAAGACCGGACGTTTATCTGCAGTTTGCGCAAGGAAGACGCGGGCCCGACGAATAACTGGATGGAACCTTCCGATATGAAATCCAAACTGCGCAAATTATACGACGGTTGTATGCGCGGACGTACGATGTACGTGATTCCTTTCAGCATGGGACCATTGGGCGGGAAAATTTCCCATATCGGCGTTGAAATTTCCGATTCCGCTTACGTCGTCGTCAATATGCGCATCATGACGCGCATGGGCAAAAAAGTTCTGGATGTTCTCGGCAATAATTCTTTCGTCAGAGCGCTCCATTCGGTGGGCATGCCTTTGGACGGCGGCAAGAAAGACGTGGCGTGGCCGTGCTCTTCGGACAAATACATCGTCCACTTCCCGGAAGAAATGTCCATCATGTCGTACGGCAGCGGTTACGGCGGCAATGCTTTGCTCGGTAAAAAATGTTTTGCACTGCGCATTGCATCCGTCATGGCGCGCGATCAGGGCTGGCTGGCCGAACACATGCTCATTCTCGGCGTGCAGCCGCCGCAAGGCGAAAAAGTGTACGTCGCTGCGGCATTCCCCAGCGCATGCGGTAAAACCAATTTTGCCATGATGATTCCACCGAAAGAATTTGAAGGCTGGAAAGTCACGACCGTCGGTGACGATATCGCATGGATCAAAGAAGGCGACGACGGGCAATTGTACGCCATTAATCCGGAAGCCGGATATTTCGGCGTTGCGCCCGGCACCAATGAAAAAACCAATCCCAATGCCATGGCTTCCTTAGCCAAGAATACGATTTTTACAAACGTTGCATTAACGCCGGACGGCGACGTGTGGTGGGAAGGATTGACGGACAAAGCGCCCGAAGGATTGATCAACTGGCAAGGCCAGCCGCACGATCCGAAGAGCGGCAAACCGGCGGCGCACCCCAATGCGCGTTTTACTTCTCCAGCCAATCAATGTCCGAGCATCGATGCCGACTGGGAAAATCCTAAAGGCGTTCCGGTCAAAGCATTTATTTTCGGCGGACGCAGAGCCACCACCGTTCCGCTCGTTTATCAGGCATTCAACTGGAATTTCGGCGTGTATCTCGCCGCGACTATGGGCTCGGAAACCACGGCTGCCGCCGCGGGAGCCGTCGGACAAGTTCGCCGCGATCCTTTTGCGATGCTGCCGTTTATGGGCTACCATGCCGCAGACTATATCAATCATTGGCTCAATTTCGGACGGCAAATACCCAATCCTCCCCGCATTTTCGGAGTCAATTGGTTCCGCAAAAACGCCGAAGGAAAATTCGTGTGGCCGGGTTACAGTCAAAACATGCGGATTTTAAAATGGGTCGTCGAACGCGTCCAAGGTAAAGCCTTTGCCATAGAAAATCCGCTCGGCTGGGTACCGCGCTACGAAGATCTCGACTGGCGCGGATTGAATTTCACGCGCGAAGATTTCAACAACGTCATGTCCGTCGACCGCGAAATGTGGAAACAAGAAATCCTGTCGCATGAAGAATTGTTTTATAAACTCTATGACAGGCTTCCAAAAGAATTTCTCTGGATGCGCGAACTTATTCTCTCCGCTCTGTGGCGCTCTCCGGAAAAATGGGAAATGGCTCCGGAACATCTGTAGTTTGCTCAACACTAAGGCACTAAGAAAAATTAACCGCCGAACCACAAAGACACCAGCCACAACTTGGTGTCTTTGTGCCTTAGTGGTTAACCGCCGGAATTTTCATTCATTTCTTTGCGTTCTCTTATCTGACTTGACCAAAGGAGACACGCTATGTCCATAAGACCCGTTAAACAGATCATCACATCTAAACCCACTATGGAAGGCGCGGGCGTAAAGCTCCGGCGCGCGTTTGGTTTCGGCGATACGGAAGAGTACGATCCGTTTTTGCTGTTCGACGATTTCCGTAACGAAAATCCTGACGATTACCTTGCAGGATTTCCATGGCATCCGCATCGCGGCATCGAAACGATTACTTACGTGCTCGCCGGTGACGTCAGTCATGCCGACAGCCTCGGCAACCAGGGAAAACTCGGAGCCGGCGACGTGCAATGGATGACGGCGGGCAGCGGAATTCTGCATCAGGAAATGCCGCACGGCGATCCCAAAGGCCGCATGCACGGTTTTCAACTGTGGGCCAATCTTCCTTCATCTCTGAAAATGACCACACCCCGATATCAGGATGTGCAATCCAAAGACATCCCCGAAATTACCGATGACGACGGAACGAAAGTCCGGATCATCTGCGGCAGTTTCTGGGGCAAAAACGGCCCGGTCGACGGCATCGCCGCCGATCCGCGATACCTCGACATATTCGTTCCTCCCGGAAAACGTAAAACATTGCCCGTCGAAACGTATCGTCATGCATTTGCGTACGTGTTCGACGGATCAGGCAATTTCCGCGACGCTTCATCGCCTCAACCTATTCTCACGGAAAGTGCAGGAACGGAGAAAACGTATTACGACGACGCCGGAAATCGGTCGCTGATCCTTTTCGATAGCGGTGATGAAATTACAGTTCAGGCCGGTCCGCAGGGCATTCGCTTTTTACTCGTATCCGGTAAACCTATCGAGGAGCCGGTCGCATGGTATGGACCGATCGTGATGAATACGCAAGATCAATTGAGAACGGCATTGAACGAACTTCGCGACGGCACGTTTATCAAACATCCGTAAATTTGAATCTCCTTGAGTTTCGCCTTGCATCAGGAAATCAACCATGAATAAAAAAAAGTCTCTTCACTTCGGTATGGCTTTAGCCATGTTTGTATTGTTTCTCGGGCAAGTGCTGGGATATTCCGGAAGAGCTGAAATCAGCGTGATCGTATCCATCTTACTTTTAACTCTTGCCGTCGCGCACGTCATACTGGGTATTAAAAAACAAAGCGACTAATTTTTCCGAATCCATATATGATCGATCGCATTCGTAAAGGCCGGACTGATCTGGTTTAAGTTCTGCTCTCTTTTATAATTTGCTTTTCGCACATACCTGACGTAAATTTTTACGACATTCAAAAGTTCTCTGTCACTCTTTGAATGAATTCGTAGCTCAAAAAACTAATCGTTCAAAGGGTCTCAAAAATCGTGGAGAAAATGTATGCGGTTATTAATTTTCGGCCTGTTCATTTTCCTGCCGTTGGCAGGCACACAAGCACAAGACCTCAAAGGCAAAAACGCCATCGGCGCAGTCGCCCATGCTACCATCCTGTCCGATGAAGATGGCGATGAATATCTCAGCATGTGGACCAATCCGACATGGGTGCACTTTTATTCCGACCAAAGCGCTTGGGGCGCAGGAGTATCGTACAACTACTATCGCACTACCTTTGCCGGCGAAAGAATCGGCTTTCACCAGTTTATGCTCTATCCATACTGGCGGCATCATTATCCGTTTAATGAAAAGACAGGAATTTTTATTCGGGCCGAAGCCGGCGTGGGATACGCGCGTCAGTATGAATACGTCGACGACATCGAGCGATACAATGAATGGAATTTATTTACAGGCGCGCGCGCAGGTGCGTATCATTTCCTTACCGACCGCCTGTCGCTTGAATTAAACTGGGGTGACGCTCGATACTCCCATACCATCGCTAAACATTCCTACGGCACAGGCCACAAAGATGCGCTTAATCTCGATCTGTCGTTCAGCTCGGTGAGTGTGGGGTTGTTGTGGTATTTGAAATGAAAATGGAAAAATTGAAAGGTAAAGCGATATGGCTTTCGGAATAAAAAAATTGATCCAATATGGAATTTCCGTATGGAAGGATCCAGTTTGGAGTAAGGTTATTGCAACTGTAGTCATCGGAATTCTATTGACGATTTATTCAATACTACAAAAATTAAATATTGATTTTACAAAAAGCGTCAGCTCTATTCTTACATTTAAAATTGACATATGGATTGTTATTCTTGTCGGATTAATCTTATGGATTGCCCATTCTTTTTTTAAATCTCACCCTGCAATAAGCAAACCAGAAACTGATACACAAACAACAACTAAACCGGAAGGTGATAGCCAAACATCGACCATATTTAATTTCAATTACGATGAAAATGATATACTGTCAGCCATTCAATCGTGGATGAGTGCGAGACCCTCAAAATTAAATACGCAAGTTATTTCGTTTTCAGACGTCGATAATGAACTCGGATTACTACCAGGATCAACTCAAAGGTATATTGAACAAGTTGCACAAAAATATGGATACACTACCGAACGAAAAGGAAGTAATACTATCCTTTTCAAAATAGTAAGGCCTGAACAGCCAAAACGTAATAGTTTTTTCGACAGATACTGAAACAATCGCAGTGAAATGATTTTATTTTACAAATATGAAATTAAAACATATAATTAAGAAGGATAAGAAAATTGTTTCGATTTTTGAGCGTGAATTAGAAGAAGCTTTTTCATTAATTGAAACTACGAATTGTCCAAATACGGTCCGTACTTTTATAAGATTAATAATTTATGCTGATGATATAAGAGACAGCATTTTTTTATTGGCAAAAGAAAGCAATTTATACTCTTTAAACATCCTCTATAGAGCCTTACTCGAACATTACGTGCGCGCTTACTATGTCTATCTTAGATATTCCACTGAAAAAAACGATAATGCTGGAAACGACTACATTGAATTCTTGGATTTGAATGAAAGAATTAATCTAGCCAAAGCATGGAGAAAGCAACTTAATCGTATAATTCAAATGAATAGTGCAAAAACTGTAAATTTTGATTACATGAGAATTTTTCGTAAAGAAAATCCAAGCATTGAACATTATTCAGAACAAGAACTATTAAAAAAAGGAAAAGATTTTCAATTCAGTAAGCTGATCGAATACATAAATTCCCATCCAATGTTATCAAAATTCGATTGGACAATTGAGTTTTTTTTCATTTACGTTAAATATTCAAAATTATCATCAACTGTTCATGGTGGCCCAAGAGCAATTGATATAATGCCTGAAGATGTTGATGAAGAAATGCTATTTAAAGAATCAGTTAATATTGCAAAAAAAACTGCAATAATTATGAACAGAATAAGATTTTTTTCTTTTGATGTCTTTACCGATATGGATAAAAATTTTGAATCTGTTAAGCTCACTCTTCAAAAAGAAATTCAAGAACACAGTCTCCTTAACAATGCTTTTTTAGGGTGTAATGCCATTACAATATCGCATGAAATCTGCAGAGAGCCAACTTTTAGCGGTACGCAAGTGCCAGTAAAACATTTATTCGATTATATCGTGACCGGAGAGAGGCTTAAGGAATTTCTTATCGCTTTTCCTAGTGTCAAGCGTGAACAAGCGATTGAAGTATTGCAAACTATCGATACGATTTTATAAATCAAAACTCTCGCTTTTGATATCAATTTCTTCCACGCTAGCCGTGTCGCAACCTCAACTCTCTGGATTCCCGCTTTCGCGGGAATGACAATTCCATTTTACATGTATTTGAATCCGGCCTTGATAAAACCGCCGACTTATTGAACACGAGTTCGCGACTTCATCCAGCGGAAAATGTGAAATAGATGATCTATTTTCGAATTTTTAAAATTTAGGAACTATTTTCCGCCACCAGTAAGCGAACTCGGATTCCGGCGGTTTTATTACAGCCGCAGCGCTTTTCTTTGCAACTTTCTTTTGGCGCGTTGCCAAAAGAAAGTTGATCCTATCGAAGGAACTATTTCTGGATTCCCCCGACGTGTCGGGGGAATGACAACCAAGTCAATGAGAAAACACATGGCGTAGCCGCAGGGAACGTTTGTCACTTCTCGATCCTTCGACTCCGCTCAGGACTCGAAGCGACGTCGAAGCAATTTGAGACGACGTTCCGCTAATGAAATGCTTTTCTCTCACACTCCTCGCAAAATCCCCCGCCTTTGATATCGATTTCCTCCACGCTCGCGGACGCATGCATCACACAGTCCCAACTTTTACAGTGAACGAGACCGAAGGTGTGCCCAAGTTCGTGCAAAATTTCTTTCATCGAACGTTCGAAAAGTAATTCCTCATTCGTCCGGCCCGTGTAAAATTCCTCATGCAGACGGCACACCGACACGATCGCCACCGGTCCGCGCAATTGCGCCTCCCCGAAAACAAATGTGAAAACAGGTATGAATAAATCGACCTCGACCAGGATCAACAACTTTCCGTCAAGATGATTGGCATGGTCGATTGCATGTGCAATGAGCTGCGTGGAATAATATTGCCCGCGGTCTTTGGAATAAACGCCATCCAGTTCGAGCGATACATCCAGCGGCACGACTGAATAACGATGAGACAAGGCTTCCGTAATTCGCTTTAATAAAGCAACGTTGGAAAATTTTATTGGAGAAAGATAAATCGTCATATCATCCGAACAAAATTTTCATTAGCAGGATCAAACTTTTTCGTGTCCTTTTCGGAGTCCGTATTTCTCGATTTTATTGTACAACGTGACGCGATCGATGTGGAGCGCTTCGGCGCTGCGGGATATATTCCAGTGATGGCCATCCAATACACGAATAATGTGTTTTTTCTCCATCGCCGCAAGACTTTGATCGGCGTTGTCGAACGCAACGTCTCCGGCCGGAACGTGAAACGGCAGATCTTCGACGCGAATCGTATTCGATTTACCCACGACCAAAGCGCGTTCAATCGCATTTTCAAGTTCGCGCACGTTTCCGGGCCATTCGTAGGTTGACAGAAACTCCATCGCTTCCGGTGAAACGCCGCTCACGTTCTTATTCATCGCCGAGTTAAACTTATTAAGGAAATAATGCGCGAGTACCGGTATATCTTCACGGCGCTCTCTCAGCGGCGGAATGACAATTGAAAAAACGTTCAACCGGTAATACAAATCTTCACGGAATTTTCCGGATTTCACCATATCTTCGAGCGATTCATTCGTCGCCGCAATGGTACGAAAATCGCTGTGGATCGTTTCCGTTCCGCCGACACGCATAAACTGTTTCGACTCGATCACGCGCAGGAGTTCTACCTGCATTTTCATACTTACGGAACCGATTTCGTCCAAGAAAATCGTGCCGCCGTCGGCCAGTTCGAATTTACCTTTCCTGCGGTAATGCGCGCCGGTAAACGCACCTTTTTCATGTCCGAAAAGTTCGCTCTCCAATAACGATTCCGCCAGCGCCCCGCAATTCACCGTCACAATTGGGAAATATTTTCGTTTGCTGTTCATGTGGATCGCTTTCGCTACGAGTTCTTTACCGGTGCCGCTTTCGCCGCGGATCATCACCGTCGTATCGGTTTGCGCCACGCTATTGATCAGCTCGAATATTTTTTTCATTTGCGGGCTTTCACCGATCAGATTGTCGGGACGAATGATCTCGTCGATTTTTTCTTTGAGCATCACGTTTTCCATCTGCACGGTTTTCTGGCGAATCGCTTTTTCGACGATCGTGCTGAGTTCGTCCGGATCGATCGGTTTGGTGATATAATCGTAGGCGCCGTCTTTCAGCGCTTTGATCGCGGTCGGCACGGAAGCAAAGGCAGTGATCATGATCACCATCGCGTCGGCGTCAGCTTCCCGGATCTTGCCGAGTAACTCCAACCCGCTCATGCCGGGCATTTTCATATCAAAGAGAAACAGATCCCACTTCCCTTTCTCAAATTTTTTAAGCGCTGCCTCGCCGCTGTCGGCCGTTTCAACGTAATATCCTTCCTCTTCAAACCAGTTGTGCAGCGATTCGCGGACGATTTTCTCATCGTCGACGACTAAGATTCTTGCCTGCGTTGCCATACTCCTCAGCTCGCTTTCTTTGGTAAAGGTAATTGGATGGCCATGACGGTGCCTTTTGCGGACGTGCTTTCCACTTCGATGTGTCCTTTGTGATGCGTGATGATCCCGTATGCAACGGCCAGTCCGAGCCCAGTACCTTTGGTGTCTTTGGTAGTGTAAAATGGTTCGAAAATATGTGGCAGGTCTTTCGGAGAAATCCCCGTTCCTTCGTCCCGGATACGCAGAATGCCTGTGTCCTCTCTCTGCGCAATTTCCGCCGTCAATCGCCCGCCCGCCGGCATCGCCTCGATCGCATTCATCATCAGCGCGATCAATGCCTGCTCAATCTTCTGCGGATTACACATCAATGTGAGCGGCACGGTGATTTTTTTTTCGAACGTAATGTTATGTATTTCAAAATGATGATTGAGCAGTGTGGCGCATTTTTCGACAATCGCCGCCGCATCGCATTCGATAAATTGTTCGTCGTCCCGATGCGAGAAGAGCAGCAGGTCTTTCACGATTTTACCGCAACGCGACGATTCATCCGCTATGAGGTAAAGATATTCCAGGATTTTTTCGTACTCGCCGTTTTGCTGTAGCTTGGACAATTTTTTGGCAATCAGCTTGGAATACGTCAGAATGCCTTCTAAAGGATTATTGAGCTCGTGCGCAACCGTGGCCGATAATTTTCCGAGCGATGCAAGTTTCTCGATTTGAATGACCTGGCCGTATATTTTTTTCAACTCCTCGGTCTTTTGCTGAACTTTTTCGTTAAGTGTTTCCGACCAGTCTTTGATTTCTTTATACGCCTGATCGAGTTTGAACGACATGTCGTTGAATTCTTTCGCCATTTCGCCTAATTCGTCCTGCGAACGCACAGGAATTTTGTGCGTCAATTGCCCATGCCCGAGTTTTTCAAGACCGGCCGTAATTTCATGGATCGGTTTATTGAGATAAAACGTAATAAACAGTGCGATACACAAAGCGATTACGACTAGCGCCAGCATCGACGCTATGATGATCGTTTGCGTATTCGCCTCGATCGTACGATCCAGTTGATCCACGGAAACCACGACATCGAGGACGCCGAGCAGTTTTTGTTCGGCCGCATGTGCATGACAACTGCCGTTGTAACACTCCGGTTCGTTTTCAATCGGATTGATCAATCCCAGCAAACGATGCCGGTCCGTGGTGTACACGCGAATACGTTCAGTCAGCGGAACTTGCGCAAACGTCTGATTTTCTTTATGACACATCACGCAGGCATCGGCGTGCATGTTAACGTCGCGTCCGATTTCAGATGTGTCCGTTGAAAAAATGATCGTACCTTGTTTATTGTAGATGCGTATTTTTTCAACATTCTCTTCCCGCCCGACAGTTTTGATAATCTCATGCACATCTTCACGACGGTTGAGCAGCATACTGTAGCGTGTAGATTTTTTGATCACATCGCTGATGGCATACACATTTTGGGAATACGTTCGGGTAAGATCGGTTTCAAGGCGCGAAACCGTGATGTAAGTATATATCGCGAGGTTGGCTAACAGGATCAACGAGATGACTACGATCAGCCTGAAGCTCAATTTATTTCGAAGGCGGACTGCCATAACCGAACCACTTCCGGATGTCCGTTCCAAGGTACCGACAATTAACGCGAATGGCAATGATCATGCATTTCAAAATTCAATTTGTTGGGATTGCGTCTCAATTTCGTTTGATGAAATTTTCTACAATAATTATTAAATTTTTAATAACGAATTATAATCCGGTTGATCTTGTTGAAAAGTGCTATAAGAATATTCGACTCACCGACTCTCGATGCTTTGGAGAGACATTAACCCGTGTCATTAAATAAGCGATGCAAGATTTTCAGATAATGATCTGCACCAATATATTGATATAAGAATTGAAGCCGCGTGCCCCCATCCTGCATGGTCATTCCGACATTAGGCCTTGTGAGGCGTAACTGGCTGAGCATTCGTGACAAATCGATCAATGATTTTTGCCACGCGTGCGGCGTCAATCGTACCTGCGCAACTTCGTCCGGCTTAGCTTCGATCGTTCCGATCGTAAACGGATCGTCTTCGCGCCGGTAGACACATTTGAAATCCAGCGGCGCTTTAACGCGAACTCGGCCCCATGCGCCGACAATTTCCATGAACTCTTGCCCGCGACGAACGTTTTCATCCGCTTTGCAGGAAAATACCGAACATCCGTCTTCGAGCAATCGCCTTGCAATCGGGCTGATTTCCATTTCGTAACGGTTCTCCGAACGGCGGCGAAGGGCAAGATGATGTTTCAGGTAAATATAACGCTTGTAATGACATTCCTTCAAAAGATAATTGAGAATAGGATCGATGAGATCAGTATGATTCGGTTGTGTCAACTCTTTCGCGCGATTACGCATGACTTTATCGAATGGACAATGTTCGCAGTCGAACTCCCGGTCGCATAATTTATATTCAACGACGTTGGACGTCATCCACACGCACTTCATATCGGTTAATAAAGTTTTCATAGCCGTTACTTTAAATTAATTTTGCCGACACAAATAATCTTAATAACCGAGCCCGCAAAAACCATTGCGGCTACTTATGCTGCATTGACAATTCCGTTTCGTGAAACGCTTTGGCATCGACGATAATTTCCGGCAGTTCTTTGTGCGCTTCAAACACGGGGAAATGTTGTACGATAAATCTGAACGCCAGCATGCCAAGTACGACCAACATCAATGTAATGCTGATCTCATAAATGCCTGGAAAATACGCCACAGATGAAGAAGCCTCCAATGACGTTACGCTAACGTTCATCCGATTGAGCACGAAGCCTCCGACGGTCATCACCGCCGCCACGTACAACCATTTGTTATCGGAGCGATATTTTTTCACACTGAGAATCGCCACTGGAATTAAAGTTCCGATCAGCATTTCAAGATAGAATAAATACGTTTCAGGTCCCTTAACCAGCAAGTATGGCAGATCGCCGCTATACGCCATGTCGATGAATTTGGCCGCCAGATTAACGATGAGCACGACGCTCATCACGCCGGCAATCTGACTGAGCAACGGAAGTTTCAATCCGTGATTGAAAGCTTTGGCGCTCAGATACGACTCGAAAATGACCATCGCAAATCCGACGCTGACCGCGCTGAGAAAGAAAAACACCGGCAGGAACATCGACCACCACAGCGGATGCATTTTATTCGGAACGATCAGGTACAGTGATCCTAGTGACGATTGATGCAGCGTCGATAACAAAATTCCCAGAATCATGATCGGGATCAATGCCATCCGAATGACTCGAAGTGTTTTTTTCATCCGGAATCTCTCTAACAAAATCGGGCTAAATTCCAGAAATAAAACGCTCGTATACAACATCACGCACCATGCCACTTCGAACATGACCGAATGTGTATTCCACATGATAATCGCATGCCAGATCGCCCATGGCCTTCCTAAGTCGTACATCAGGGCGAAAATGACCATGACGTAGCCCAGAAATGCCGTGAGAATAGCCGGGCGCGTAAGCGGTTTGAATTTTTCAATGTTAAAAATATGGGTGACGGCACAGATCGTAAATCCGCCGGCCGCCAGACCGACGCCGCATAAAATATCGAATCCGATCCACAGTCCCCACGGGAAAGCATCGTTCAGATTCGTCACGCCGCCGAGTCCCTGAGTGAAACGAAGAAAGGTCGAATACAAACCCGCAGCCACGATCACCGCCGCTACGGTTCCCCAAAACGTTATTTTTGAGGTCAGCGTTTTGATAAAATTATTTTTCATGGCCGTTATTCCCGTTGGTTTGTTGTTCTTCCTGGGCAATTTCGTTTTTCCGTTTGGTCAGCCAGAACATACCGGCGAGGAAGACGCTGCCGATGCCGACCACACTGGGAATTTTTTCCAAAGCGGCCATCGTGTACGTTGGCAACGGCTTCTTCGGTAAATTCGCCGTAAACCCGAGTTGTTCAAACGGAACCGGTGATAGAACCAAGACGTTCGTGCCGCCGGCTTCTTCAAGTCCGTAAATGTGCGGGTAATAGGTATCCGGATTGTCTTCAATGCGTTTTTTCGCTATGGCCTTCAGTTCATCCAGTTCGCCAAACTGCGTAGCACCCGTCGGGCATGCTTCCGCGCACGCCGTCGGTAATCCTTCTTTCACGCGCTCATAGCACATACTGCACTTGCGAACACGCGGATTCATGCTGCTCCATTCGTATCGCGGAATATGGTGCGGACATGCCTGCATGCAGTAACGGCAGCCGATACATTTGTCCGCATCGTATAATACAGGACCAATTTCGGTTTTTTGGAATGCGCCCACCGGACACACCGACACGCACGTCGGATCGACGCAGTGCATACACATTTTACGCGTGTAGACGTCGCCGTATTGTTCAACCACTGTATAAGTTTCGGAAGACAAATGATCTTTCAGCGGCTCATCGTTGGTTTTGGGTAACTCATTCTGCGTTTTGCACGCTTCATAGCACGCGCCGCATCCGACGCACATCGTCACATCGAATAAAAGTCCAAGTTGCTTTGCCATGATACCCTCACATTGTTAAAAATTCGTTCTGAAAATCTTTGACGCCTTCTTCATTGATCATACTGACAGCGCCTTCCATGACGGTACCGCCGTCTTGCATCGTCACACCGGCCATTGCAACCTGCGGTGTGTGTGAACCCAAAAATTCTTTCAGGCGATTGAATTCCAAACGCATCCATTCGGTCATTTCCTGGCCATACTTCAGGCCGCGGATATTATCCATCAGATTCGTCGGGCGAATCATCACACCCCATTGTTTACTGTAACCATTTTTGAGACCGGTACCGGTTAATTCCGGATTCACCGATTCGACAACGCCGTCAACCGGCGAACGAAACTGCAGATTATTACGTCCAACCCAAGCCAGCATAATAACATCGCCTTGTTTCACATGCGTGCCAATTGGCACCATGTGCGTCACGAACAGATGTCCCAATGCTTTGGCAATAAAGCCATCGATGCCGACTTTGACAAATCCATCCCTCATCACTTTCGCCCACGTATGTCCCTTCGAAAGAAATACCTCGCTCGGAACGACCAGACTGTGCCGGTCAAATACGGGAGTATTATACACGCTGCTTAAAGCAGGATGTGTTTGTTTTTGAGCCTTGGTGATCAGTATATCAAGGATGATGAAGAATGTGAAGGTCAAGACCACAAATAATGCTACCATATAGACGCCTCCTTTCATAGATTTTGCAGAGATAAATAATTCAATTCATGTGCCAATTTTATTCATCATCCGCAAAGGACTATGAATACGGCGCTTGCGTGGTATTATGCAGAATAATGCATCGGTCACGTTTGTAGAGTTTTTCTACGAATCAAGCTTACCAACAACAACTCTATTCAAAAACTCAGCAATGCCGATACTTAAGTGTGATGAATTTTTGAACGCAACTGTTTACTGTTTGTAACTAAGTTCAACACTTCTGGCGGCAACTCATCCCAACTATCACAAAAAATTACTTGACATCGTACCGATAGTACCTTATAATTGACCATAGGGTCAATTTTTACTACATCACCAGAAAATCAGTCAATGCTAGCGGTTGCCGACAAAGAGCAGGAAAAAAGAAAACATTTAGTCAAAACAACTTACAAATTGATTGGCGAGAAAGGCTTTACTAATCTGACTTTACAGGATGTAGCCGATCGCGCAGGCGTAAGCAAAGGGATTATTCTATATTATTTTGAAAATAAAGAGGCTTTGTTTTTAAATGTCCTTGAATGGTTAGTCAATAAAATTGAGCGGTATACGCGTGTGGAAGTCAGTAAAGTCAATACACCACAGGAAAAAATTGAAACTTTTGTCAAAGCGGCGTTCGTCGGCATTCATGAAAACAGAGAGTTTTATAAAGTCTATCTGGACTTCTTAAGCCAGAGTTCACATAACGAAGCATTTAAGAAATTTAATATTTACTATCTCGGAGAATGCCGCCAGTTACATGACCAAATTATCAAGGAAGGCATGGAAAAGAAAGTATTCCGCAAAGTCAATCTGGCTGAATCGGCTGCTTTGACCCGATCCTTGCTTGATGGAATGTGTATCCGATGGTTGTTTGATGAACCTGAAACATTTGAAATGTACCGGAAAACTACATTAGAAGCAGTTCGTTTATATTTAAAACCGTAAATTTTTTTTAATTAACTTTGACCAATCGGTCAATTTATAAAACAGGAGATGCTGCATGAACATCTTAATGATTATCGTAACCGTGATCGTCGCGCTGATCATTGTTCTCAGTTATCTGATGTCTCACTATTCACTCAAACCTGTACATCGGCGGAAAAATAAATCTCCCGATATGTACGAGCTGCCGTTTGAAGAAGTGTTCTTTCCCAGTGCCGGAATGACTCTTCACGGATGGATGATCAAGCAGCCGGGCAATTCTACTTTGAAAAAAATTCCACTCATCGTACTCCTTCACGGTTGGGAATCGAACGCACAAGGAATGTTACCGCATGCAAAATATTTATACGATCATGGCTTTAATTTATTTCTTTACGACGCAAGAGGACATGGTCAAAGCGATCCGATCGCCTATATGAACATCATTCGTTTCACAGAAGACGCTGAAAGCGCTGTCGCTTATCTCCGGACGCGTTCCGATGTGGATGTTGAAAACATTGCACTTTTTGGACACTCAATGGGCGGAGCTACGGCCATTATCCTTGCATCCCGTCATCCGGAAATACGCGCACTTGTTTCCAGTTCATCCTTTGCATTATTTAAATTGATGATAAGGGACATGCTTCACGCGCGCCGGCTTCCCTACTTTCCGTTCGGCTCGCTGTTTTTTTTATTTTGGAAATTGCGTTTTCGTTTTAATCCGCATGAATGGGCGCCTGGCAACATCATTCGTAAAATCAAAATACCCGTCCTCATCGCACACGGCCGCAAAGATGAATTCATCGAATTCGATCATTTTGAAAATTTGTGGAATTCAGCGGGTTCGACGATAAAAGAACAGATTATTCTTGAGGAAGGAACGCACAGAAATTTATATGAATTTCCAAATTATAAGGAAGGAATCATTAAATTTTTAAATCAAAATTTTTATAACCCTAAAATGGAGAAACAATCAGCATGACAAGCCTAACACGAAAAATAAAGTGTTGTCGAAACTGGTTTAAAGCCCCCGATTTTTCATTCAAAATGGATAATGACGATATCGAGAATGATCTTCATCTGAAAGCATTGCTCACTATGAAACGACCGTCCGCATCTGATCAGACATTCAAAGGCAAACGTCAAGATTCTGGTTTGTAATAAAAATAGGATATCAACAGCCGCCAACAACCCGCTTTTGTATTTTCTTAACCGGACCGGCCGATTTGTTTTGTTGGATCAATAGTGGAATTTCTTTACTGGCTTTGTTTCTGAAGCGGAAAAGATCCGCTTCTTGTTTGGTGCGGGGTTCATACAATTGTTTGAAACCAAGAATGCTTTCTTTAAAATCGTTCAATCCTCCCTTTAAAATCCAAACGCGATCGTATCCCACTTCTTTGGCCATAATCGCTAATTTCTTTTCAGTCAACTCGTCATCGGCAACGATCACATTGATTTTGTGACGAACGCTTAAAACGCGGTTAGGTTCTTTTTCAAACAAATTATCGATAGAAAACAAAGTTGATTTCGGTAAATTGAATTTAAAATACGCTTCCGGCGACCGGAAATCGATCACCTGCATCTTATTATCAGGGTCCATCAACCGGTATGCAAATTCGTCCACTGACATGGTTTTTATTTCATACGAACTAATGACGCCAGGATTTTCAACCAGGTTTTCCAACATCGTTTTGCGTTCAGGAAACATGAAGGCAGACAAAGCTATCATAAGACCGATAGACGCAAGGCTGATATAATACGGCGTAAATTGTATCACTTTTTGTCGTACGCCATTGACCCGATTTTCAATGATGGATACGAACCAAAATGCAGCCAAGGCTACAACCACCATGACGAATGCAAACATGTTTTGCGAAATTCCGAGCGTTTCAAAAAAGCGCGGGTTGCCGAAGAATGAGGATTTGTACAGATCTTCAAACAACGGATATCCTTCAGCAAAAAACAAAACTCCCAAAAATGAGCCTCCGATGAATATCATGGCATCAATTTTCCCGATGGCCGCGGCACATACACTCGTTCCGGGACAAAATCCTCCAACCACAAAACCCAAACCCATGATCAGTCCGCCGATAACGGCCGACCATGCATAAGTTGGATTGATATAGACTAAATTAATATCGATCAGCCCATAATGCTCCATGATCATTACACCAATCATTGCAACGATGCCGGCCGTAAAAAAAACGCGCAATACGGTAAAATCATATCCGTAAAACAAACCAACCAATTTTTTGGATGTCGAAAATCCCGCTTGTTCCAATATCATCCCAAAAAACACTCCGATTACTAGAGCCAGGATTAAATTCAGATCGTTACCGATAATGTCAGGTACTAACGGACCCATATATCACTCCTTTAAATCCAAAACTTTCTGAATAAATATGCAAATAAATAAGCGCCGGCAAAGATGGCAAACATGGTAATGATTCCTCCGGTCGACATAACCGCCATACCGCTCAACGCGGCGCCGCTGGTACATCCTCTTCCGAGTTGCGAGCCGAGTCCCCAGAGAACGCCGCCAATGAGAGCGCCGGCGATGCGAATACGTGTCGTCGATCTCGGCCCAAATTCCATAGAAAGCGCCAAACGATTTGAAATTAGACCCGACAGAAAAGCTCCGATCAATACTCCGGTTACCTCAAACACCAACCAACTCTTTAAAGGATTGCCTGAATGTTCTTGCGCATATTCTTCATAAAACTTAGTTCCTTCAGCATGACTTGGCGTCAGAGTCTCCACCGTCGCTACCGTAAAACTTTTAATTGCACCGCTCGCTCCCAGTCCGCGGCCGGTCATGTAAATTGTTGCCAGTAATAAAAGCCCCAACAAAGCGCCGGCTAAGTAAGGATTCATATAATTTTTTTCTTCCATAAAACCTCACTCGATGGATGGTGATGTTTGATCGTCTTTTATTTCCAATTCTTCATACCCCGTTAACATAGCTTTCAGGTTGGAAGTGATCGTTTCACCCGTAGTAATCAAATACAAATGTGCTACGACAAACGATGTTAACAAAAAAGCTCCGATGGTATGAATGATCGCAATCGTTTCCAGTGATTGAACGTTAAGCGTTTCTATGCCGTAACGCTGCGGATAGCGGTACAACATGTATAACAAACCGGAACTGACAATCACCGGTATTACCAGAATTTTAAGACCAAAATAAGTCAGCTTCTGCAATGGATTGAGTTTACTGAGTACTGTTTTTTTCACCGGATGAGCGGCATTATTGAAAATGCCAAAAATATAATAATTCAATTGTGCTTTAATATGAACAAAAGTCGGAACGTATTGTTTCCATTCGCCCGTTGCGACATGCCAGAATATCGCAAAAATAATCAGCGCTATAAATAAATAGGCTGCAATGTTATGATAAGTCACCGCATTTCTGAAACCGAAAAAGCTGTAAGTACCGTGAATTTCAAATCCGGTGAAAGCCAGGAAAAAAATCAGCATTGCCTGAAACCAATGCCAGAACCGTTCGAATGAACGATACACATAAACAGATTTCTTGCTCATTCTTTATCCTTTCTTTGATTTCTTTTCTTAATGATGAACCGGGTTGACCCGTGAAAAAAAGCTCCCAGAAGAGTTAACAACAAAAGTCCTTGTCCTGCGGTTTCGACCGGCTTGGAATAATCTCTTCCCGGCATATAAAAATCTGTTAATGAAGCCAGGCGGCCGTTATCTCTCGTATGGCATTCGCGGCATTGAACGGTTTCTTCTTTGGATGCAACCATGTGATTGACGGGCCAATACATCTTAGTTTCTATAAAATCAATTTTTCCGCTGAAAGGAAGATGAACCTCCTTCATTCCGATTTCAGCAGCCGTTTGCCAATTAAAGTCCTTCCAAAAAGCACCTTCGCCTTTTTTATCGGCATACAATTTTGGTTGTATCAGAATTTTGTTGATCGGATCGTACGGCTGTTTGGCCGAATGGATCTTGACCGGAATAATTTTGGATTCTTCATCGGCGTATGAACCATGTAACGGATTGAGTACGAGCGGCGTAGATGAATCTGCAATCGAATCCCCTTCAAGATAGTGCGATGCCGTACCATTGAACCAAACGTAATCGGGTTTTACATTTTTTTTCCATTCGAAACTACCTTTAATCGACATGTAAATATGATTGCCCATACTGTCTTCTTCAACGAAGGGTTTCCCGTCGCGCAGTTTACCGGCTGTAGACCAATCCCAATACATTTTCGTCGCATTTTCTTTAGCATAGATCGGAATGTGACAACTTTGGCATGAAACTTTTAATGTGTGTTCGTTGAGTACGGCATCCTCATGCGGATTGGCCGTATGGCATTGTTCGCAAGTATTACGTTGATGATTCATTGATGACAAAGAATAAATCTTACCTGAGATATTATGCTTTTCAGTTGTGTGGCAATCCACACATGACAAATTAGAGCCGTCAGTCCCCATGTGGATATCAAGCACTTTGGTTGGCTCGAACATCGCCATATCAAGATCGCCATGTTTCACGTTGTTACCACCTCCGCCGTAAAAATGACATACACCGCAATTGCTTCGTTTCGGTGTGCCGACACTTTGCGCAATAAGATTGAGATTCAGTGAAGCCGGAGGAGCGCCGCCTTTTTCCGAAGCCTTTACATAAGTTTCCGTATTATCATGGCAAACCAAACAATCCACATTGGAAGAATCGGTAAATACGCTGCCTTTCGAATCCATGCCATACCCGATGTGACATTTGGCGCAACTGGTTTCATTCCCTTGTGTGCCGATGCAAAAATTATTGATCGCGTTTTTTTTGCCCAGGTAGACAATCCCGCGCCCCTGGACATATTCTTCCCTTTCCCAATTCCAATGATTGGATTGCATCACTTCAATATGACGTTTATTATGGCAAGAAATACATGTTATCGTAACTTCCTGAGGCGAGGAAAATTTTTTTTGTAAAGAAACAAAAAGCGAATGATCGACTGACGGCGAGCGTTTTACGGAATATTTTTCTTTTAATTTCATCAATTCGGTCGGCTCGTATCCTTTTGACGAAAAAGAACCGATAACCAGAATGGCAAAAAGGCCCGATAATGCTGATGCCAGTACCCATTTCCTCATGGTTAATCATCTTTCATTTAAAAACCGTTTCAGAATTAGTCTACAATGTTAAATACCTATTAAGTTAAATGACTATATAGTAATATAATAACCGCACATAAAACTCCGTTTAACTTTCTTTCACTAGAAAGTTATATTCTAAATATACATGAAACAATGACCTTTGTCATGAAACAATAAGATGTGATACAAAAAAATGCTAACGATAGCCGACAATCGCGACGATAGCTAATAAAAGGCAAAAACCGGTTTCAGCATAGCCGATAGCTTTAAGCGGCAATGCACGGTACCATTCCAATGCAAACCCAATCGGGAGTACTTTGATCCATACCAGCGCACCTATTGCAAATGCAATGGTATGGATACCCAGAATCCAATAAATAATTAATCCTGTAAAAATTACATACGTAATGAGTTCGCTCCACGCCACTTTCCCGACACGGGCTTTCACGCTCAAAACGGTTGCACCGAAATATACCGTCATCAGGAGCCATAACTCGCCTACTTTTTCATACTGAAGTTTTTCCTGCGGATCAATGGCGATTAATCCTGACAATGCAAAACACGAAAACACCAACAGTTCGGCAAAAAAACTTTTATGCTGGCGGTTTAAGCTGAAAGCCAGGTACAAAATTCCGGCAAGCGCCACCAGAGGCATGATCACGCGAAATGTTAGAGTATATTGATCTAGCAGCCATCCCGATACGGCCGCGATAACGCCGTAGACCGTCATCCAGACCATTTTTTCGGGCGACAATTTACGAAACTTCTTTTTCAACCATTCCTGGAAAATGTCGCCGAAATTGATGCCGCTTAATAAAAAAATCAAACTCACGGCATGCCATACCGACCAATAGGCACTAATCCCGGCAGCAATCAGCCAGCTTGTCATCAAACTCAAATACGCGCCGTGTTGACGCGACCACACAGGAGGCCAAAAAAAAGATTTTTCTTCACTCATATTTTTTCCGTTTTTAATCCGTGATAAAGCCACACAAGTATACTGAATAAAATAAAGGCACCTAATTGGTGCAGCACGCCGAGTATCACCGGCACGCGCTCCAGTAAAGTCCACACTCCTAAAGAAAATTGTATGGCCACCGCTGCGATGACCGCAAGAATTCTCCATCGGATCCGGTCTTCCAATGATAACCGGCCCGCCTTCCACCAAAAAACGAGCGTTAAAATCGTAACCAAAATACCTGCCGAACGATGCAGGAATTGAACCATAAATGGATTTTCGAAAAAATTCATCCACCAGGGCGACATTTGCCATACTCCCGAAGCAATCCATTCATCGCCCATCTTGGGAAACGTGTTGTAAACATGACCGGCTTTAAGTCCAGCTGTCATTCCGCCGAAAATAATTTGCACAACCGTCAGCAACATGAATAGCAATGTCCATCGAACCAGTACATGCGAACGGCGAGTGGTTCCAGCAGCCATCAATTCAAGTGACTGCCACCATAACACCGTGCAAATGGCAAGTGCAAGCAGGAGATGTACCGTAAGGCGTAAATGGCTGACATACGGATTATCCACTAACCCGCTCTGAACCATATACCAACCCATCGCCCCTTGCAGTCCTCCGAGAATAAAAACGAACAGAAATTTTTTGATCAAGCCGGAGGTCAGCTGTTTTTTGACAAGAAAATAAACGAACGGAATGACGAACACGAATCCAATCAATCGCCCCCACAACCGGTGAATATATTCCCACCAGAAAATAGATTTAAAATCCTCAACCGTCATGTGCGCATTGATCAATTGATACTGTGGGAATTGCTGGTATTTTTCAAAAGCGTTATCCCACTCATGATCATTCATCGGTGGTACGGCTCCCATGATCACATTCCATTCTACTATAGACAATCCTGATCCCGTCAGCCGTGTAATACCTCCAATCATCACCATCAGTAACACCATGACGTATCCGGTCATCAACCAAATAATCAAACCGCGATGCGAAGGCGTACGAACTGATTCCATTATTCAAATTTTGAATGCTAAATTTTGTGCGCGCGAAAAATAGGTAATATTTATCTTACATTCAACTTTTTGTATAAATGAAAACTGTAAATTTTAGCGCGATTCATATAATTAGTTTTTTTCTAAGAATTAAATTTGTATGTTTAACTGCTACACTAGCAACGGGATTTGTCATGCATGTTTCACTTTCGGACAGAAGCCTGTATTTCAAAGGGCTGCTATTACTCATTCGTAAAGATCGCTTCATCTCTGATACGGAACGCATATTGATGCTGCGTATTGGCAAAGCGTTGAGTTTTGAAAAAGAATTTTGCGAAACGGCAGTCCATAACATCCTACAAAACGAGCATATTACTGATACACCACCCGTGTTCGACGATCCGCTTATCGCCCAATATTTTATCCATGATGCGTTGACTCTCGCCTGCTCTGACAGGACACTGCATCCTCAAGAAGAAGAATGGTTGAAAGCAGTTTGTCTGAAAAACGGGTTGAGCGAATCATGGTTTCTTGACGAAAAAAGAAAGATTGTAAGCAGTCCGACTTACGATTGGAGTTCTGTTCACTTGACAGTTGATAGATTAACCTATACATAATTTATGACTACTAATTCGGAGTTGCTATAATGAAATTCTTCATGGTATTCTTGATCAGCTTGATGCTCTCGCTTCCGGCTATGGCACAGAAAAAAACGGATTTGAAAGCGCTTGACGCTTATTTTGCTAAAGCCGTTAAAGACTGGAATGTTCCCGGAATGGCTATCGCAATTGTGAAAGACGATTCAGTAATCTTTTCTAAAGGATACGGTACCCGCACGATCGGCAAAAACGAGCCGGTCGATTCGCATACACTTTTCGCGATTGCATCGCTATCCAAAGCATTTACCACGGCTTGCCTCGGCCGTTTAGTCGAAAAAGGAAAATTGAATTGGGATGACAAAGTTACCGATCACCTGCCTTATTTCCAGATGTACGATCCGTATGTCACTCGTGAAATGACCGTACGTGATCTTTTGTGCCATCGTAGCGGTTCAGCAACTTACGGAGGAGATCTGATCTGGTACGGAACAAATTATAGTCGTGAAGAAGTGGTGCGTCGTGTGCGATACCTCAAACCGGCCTATAGTTTTCGCAGCCATTACGGTTATCAAAACATAATGTTTATTACAGCAGGACAGCTTTTTCCTGTACTTACCGGGAAAACCTGGGATGAATACGTTCGCGAAAATATTTTTATACCGCTTGGTATGAATGAAACTAATATGTCCATCCGTGCATTGGAAGGTAATCCTAATGTCGCAACCCCGCACACAACATGGAACGGGCAAGTTGTTACAGTACCGTATCGTAATGTGGACAACGCCGGAGCGGATGCTGCAATTAATTCCAATGTACATGACATGTCCCGATGGATTAAAATGTGGCTCAGCCCGGACACAAGCCGTTGGATTGTCAGTGCCGCAACACGGCACGAACTCTGGACGCCGCATACGTTATTGCCGATTACTATGTCTTCGACGAAATTATTTCCGTCGACACATTTCCGTGCCGTGGCTTTGGGATGGTTTACCTTTGATTATCAAGGCAGGAAAATCCTCGATCACAGTGGCGGAATGGATGGCATGATTTCAAGAATTGCGCTCGTACCGGAAGAGAATCTCGGTTTTATTATCTTAACCAACAGCATCAGCGGTCTTTCGTCGGCAATGGAATATACGATTCTGGATGCATTTTTGGCTGCGACTAAGAAAGATTGGAGTCTGGAGTATCTGAATCTCGTTCGCGCATACGAAGCAAAAGAAAAAGCTGACGAACAAAAGATCGAACAAGACCGCGTGAAAAACACACAACCATCTTTGCCTCTCGACAAATACGCCGGCATTTACGGTGGATCAATGTACGGTAACGTAGAAGTGACTACAAGCAAAGACGGTTTAAATATCCGGTTTTTACCAACTGCTAGTTACACTGGAACGCTTTCACACTGGCATTATGACACGTTCCGGATCGAACTCGATGACCATAACTTACCAAAAGGATTTGTCAATTTTATTTTGGATACCGATGGCAAAGTTTCTGAAATGAAAATTAACATTCCGAATCCTGATTTTGATTTTACGGAACTGGAATTAAAAAAATTGCCTGATAAAAAATAATTTTTTCCGTTTGCTATTCCGGGCATAGTGTGGTATTTTCATTCATTCCCAAGAAAACAGCCTGAGGACCCTTTTATCCCAATGCAGGCTATTTCCACTTTTGCGTTTTTACTATAACAAAAATCCATTTTTTACACTTTTCCAGGGAGGTGTTTCATGACTAAAATCATGACGCATTTGACTATCTGGCTGGCGCTCGTTCTTTTTCTGTTTGCATGCGGAGAGGACGATAATCCGGCTGTTATTAGTTTCGATACAGTTTCGCTCTCGTTCACGTCTCTGCCACTTAATACCAATATCGATACGAGTATTGTAATCGCTAATACCGGCGAGAGCAACATCATCATCAGTTCCATCACTTTCCACAGTACGGATATCCTGACGATCACGACCCCCTTCCCGATCATCATTGGCGGCGGAACGACCAAGGCAATTACGTTTCGGTTCAATTTAAATCAAACCTTATCGCGTAAAGACACGATCGTTATTACATCCGATGCTCCGAATAACCCGGTCTTCAGTATTCCGGTCAGTTTGTCAACGCTTTCGTATGAAGTTACGGAATCCGGCTGGATCAAATATCAGGCGCACAATTATGCTGGTGCAGCCACGGATTTTGCTCAAGCCATCTCTCTGGATCCCGTTTATGCGGATGCACTTCTTGGATCGGGATGGACGAATCTGAAAACCGATAATCTTAATTCTGCACTCACAAACTTCAACAGTGCTGTTACCCATGGTTCAACGACGGACGGTAATGCCGGAAAAGCATTTGCAGAACTGAATCTAAATAATTTTACCAATGCTATTTCAGCGGTCAACGCGTTCATTACCATTACATCGGGTACACCGACGTCATACACTTTTTCACGCGATAATTCAATTAATCAATTGGATATGCTCTGGATACGGGCTCGTGCGCATTATTTGAATGCTGATTTTGCAAGCGCCGAAGCCATGGTGGATATACTGAATCCGAGCAATACTCTCAATTCAGCAAGCCCCACGTATGTTGCCGATCTGGCCGATGCCATCGAACAACTTCGTTCGGTTGTGCTGTGATTCAAACATTCATCGATCTTAAGAGGAGTATGACCATGAAGATATATTCAAAAGTTTTATTGGTACTAATGATCGCTCTCACGATGAGTGCATCAGAAGCCTGGAGCCAACTCGTTATGTACGGAGCATCCAAAGGCTTTGGAGGAAGCGGTGTTGGCCCGAGTAGTTTATATAGATTGGATCCAGCCACCGGCGAAGCAACATTAATCGGTCCGATCGGATTCGATAATGTCACCGGTATGGCTATACTGGGCAACGGCCGTTTAGTTGCTTCGGCCAATGGCGATGCGTTGTTTGGCTATTACACATCTGTTTATATAGAAATCGATCCCAAGACTGGCGCAGGCAAATTACTTGGCATCATTAGTCAGAGCGCGGGCGGCGAAGGAAAAGCAATTCGAACAGAAATTATTCCAAATGAAATTATTGCCCCTCCCGTTGATGGTTGCGGGCGTATGCCTGATTTGGCTTACGATCCTGTTAACGATATCCTGTATGGCTACAGTGATCGCTGCAGCGCCGTGGAAGGACTGTGGATGATTAATAAGTTAAATGGCTTTGGAACGCCGATTGGCCTCAGCGGTTTCGAAGGCGGAGGCAACGGGCTAGCTATCGATCCGAATACCGGACGGATCTTTGCAAAACCAGACGATGCCAATGGACTTGTAGAGCTTGATCCTGAGACCGGAGCGGGTACGATCATTCCGGGAACAGCCGGTAATGTTCCGTCAGGAATCAATGCCATGGATTTTAATCCGATTACCGGCCAATTATTCGGTTCCCTCAAATCTGGCGCCGTTAATTATCTTGTTACCATAGACACATCGTCAGGACTAACGGATACGTTGGGCGAATCGATTGCCGGACTTGACGCGATTGCCTTCGGTTTTGAAAGCGACATTAGTATTTCACCGCTGTCTTTTGATGTCAGCGTTCCGGCTGGCGGACAACTTCAGCGTACGCTGGACATCAGCAACGTCGGCGTAGGAGTATTATATTATCGGCTGCAGATCGAACCTGTACAAAGCGAGGTACAGGCTTTTCAAAAATCGGTTCAATCAAAAATTATCGCCGGTAAAACAGCCGCTAAAAAACCTTCTAAAGAAAAAATTGTTCAAAAAAATCTTTTGCGAAATGTTAAACCTTGGGGCAACAAACAACAGCCTTTGAACAAAACATTCTCTACCGCCAGCAAAACGGCTATTACCAATGGCGCGCAAGAAGTACCGGAAGGTTCACTGTTACCGATTGTCATCGAAGATCCGACCGGTGATGCGCCGTCCTACACGGACATTACGTTTGTCCGTGGCGGCTTGGGCAATGGAACGGTGGATATGGTTATTGAATTCGCCTCACCTTTTAATCCGAATGGTACTGGCGGCTATATGTCGCTGGATATCGATCAAAACCCTTCAACCGGTATTCCACCTTCGTATGGACTTCCCGGGCAAGACATCGGTGCGGAATTTGAAATCCAATTCTTCGATTTAGGACAAGGAATTATCGGGCTATATGATACCGGATTGGAAACAGACGTCGCCTCTTATCCGGTTGTCGTTACGCCTACATCCCTTGAATTCAGCATTCCATTGGAAGATCTTGGCAACGACGACGGCGTGATGAATATTTCGGGTGTGTTCGGTACAGAAGGACCTGAAGAATGGTTCCCCAACGAAGGCCACGGTGTTGTCAATGGCGCCGCATGGCTCTATCCTGATCCGTTGAGTGGCGCGGTTCAAATCGATTCAACGGCTCACATTACGCTCAATTTCAGCGCCGTCGGACTTAATGCCGGCGAATTCGAAGCCAATCTGCTCGTAATGAGCAACGATAAAGATTCCGTCGACGCGGTCAAATCCATCCCGATCCACATGACCGTGTTACCTCCGAATATTTCCGTCGTCACGGATCCGATCCGGCAAAATGTTGCGCCGAATGACAGCGCCAGCAAAACGTTTACGATATCGAATACCGGTGAAGGTGAATTGGAATGGAGCGTTAATATTCAAACCGGTGAACACAGCCCGGATTCGTACGGATATAATTGGATCACCAGCGATGAAGAAGGAGGACCTCTCTTTGACTGGCAAGATGTCAGCGCGACCGGTACCCAGATCGATGATCAGTTATCGGACGACAGTTTTGCGGGACCGTTCCCCATCGGCTTCAGTTTCAATTTCTACGGAACGACTTACGATTCGTTCTACGTCTCGTCCAACGGTTTCCTTGGATTCAAAGGTCCGGACAGCACGGACGAATTTGATAATTATTCCGATAACATCATTCCAAGTACTAACACGCCCAACAACATTCTGCCTTGGTTCTGGACTGATTTATATCCATCCGAAACAGCGACGGTATTCTATGAATCGAATGGCAGTGAATTAGTCATTCAATTTAATAACTACAGTGAATGTTGCACTGAAACACCTCAAATTAATGCCGAAGTGATCATTCATTCCGACGGACGTATCACTTATCAATATCTTAATTTTATCAATGGTATTGATCAGGCTACCGGTACGATTGGATTGGAAAACGCCGACGGAACCGTTGGATTAGTCGTTCAAGATGGCTACGACGGCGGAGGCGGTGAAGAAGCCCGGACAATCGGCAAATCGCTCACAAAATCCACGGCTTATCAGTTTGCGCTGCACGACAGCATGGCCGTTGCGTTTTATTACCAACCGGCGTTTGTCAAGGCTGTAGAGACATCCGGCACCATCTTAGCCGGGCAAAATCAAGTGGTCACGCTCAAGTTCCAATCCGATACTCTCGCGCTCGGAAGCTATTTCGCCGATATGACGATCAAGAGCTCCGACCCGGATCAGCCGGAAATCATTATTCCGATTGAAATGAGCGTTCAAAACGATGTGGCCGGACCTGATGTCAATATCAGTTTCTTCCAGGACAACGTACTCACGCAATATCTGAATGTGGTCTACGTCGCCGATGAAAAATTAGGATCCGTCCCGACCGCCAAAGTTACGAAACCGAATGCATCGGTAGAAAACCTGACGGTTACGACAACGGATGAATCCAAACATGTGTATAACACCAGTTTCAAACTGGCTTCGGCAGGCAATTATACGTTTGAAATGGCGACGGTTGACACCACGTACAATACGTCAACGATCAATCGCACGTTGGCAGCGGTGCTCGCCAAAGCAGGCCAATCGGCTGTCCTGAAAAGCCCGGATGAAAAAATGACTCTGACCGTCACGGCGAATTCTTTCAAAGACGATGTGTATCTGACCATTCTGCACAATCCAGGCGCTCAGTTAAAATCCAACATGACGTCGTTGTCAGAAAGTTATACCGTCGGTCCGGTCGCGTGGAAGCCCGGCACCTCCGCTTCCGTTTCGTTCGCCTATAGCGAATTCGCGAACATGAATCCTGCGCATATTGCCATTTACCGCATCGATAAGAATGCTCTGACATACGTACCGACGACCGTTAACACGGTCGATAAAACGGCCAATGCGACCATCGATGTCTTTGGTAAATACCAGGTATTCTACAACGAAAGCATTCAAAACGGCGCCGATGCATCGATTCCAAAAACATTCAGCTTGTATCCTAATTTCCCGAATCCATTCAATCCAACGACGACGATTCGTTACGATCTTGCTGAACATTCGGAAATTCAGCTGACGATTTACAACGT